>JAFLJV010000223.1 GCA_022712845.1 Sulfurimonas sp.
ATATGCTCCCTAATTATTTTTAGACCTAGCTCCCTCTGCAGAAACTTGTGCAATAAATGATCTAATTGCTCTTTGCGCACTAAAGTCAATTGCCTCAAATCTTTCTTGATCAGTTACAATTGCATTTGGAGCGACTGAAAAATCATAGTGACCAGTAGCTCTATATCCTTTTGACACACCATTATGGATACTGGTAATACTTAAGGAGATAGTCATTCTATACCCTACTATAAAACCATTTTCATCATAAACAATCGGTGTGGAAGATGGTGAACCCATACTTAAAACAAGATGTGTATCTGAAACATTTTTACTAACCAAAGAAGCTTGAAAAACTTCTATTATTGCTCTATCTACAGCATCTTTAATAATTACAGTATTCTCTGGATCTTCAGAAGAAATAACTACACTTGTACTTATTTTTTCACCCATTGTATCACGAGAGAACTTAGCACTTGGCTTATATCCACATGCTGTTATCGCAGTAATTATAAAAATTGATAAAAAAACTTTTTTAATATTTAATAATTTATTCATAATTAACCCTTAACAACTAAGTTTACTAATTTTTTTGGAATTACAATCTCTTTAATTATAGTTTTACCATCAAGCCATTTCGCGGCTTTTTCTTTAGCAAGTTCGATTATACTCTCTTTTGATTCATCAATAGCAATTTCTATCTCACATCTTCTTTTTCCATTAATTGAAACACCAAGAGTTACAGAATCTTCAACAAAAACTTCATCTAAAATTTTTTGAGCTTTTAGGTTGTTTAATGAAAAATATTTTTCACTTATTTCATGTGTAACATGAGGAATAATTGGCTCCATTATAGAACTAAGTATCCAATAACCTTCACTCCATACATCTGAATTATCTTGAACATTTAGAGCATTCATCGCTTCCATAGTTCCAGCTATAAGTGTATTAAATGTGAATTTTTCATTATATACTTCATTTGCACGAACAAGAGCTTCGTAAACTTTTTTTCTTGCATATTTTTCATCTTTAGATAAATCTGCATGGTTAATACTAGGAATACTTTCACATACAACTACATTAGAACTTCTATCAAAAAATCTTTTTATAAACTTGTAAGCACCCTCTACTGCATTGTCATTCCACTCTAACTCTTGAGTTGGAGGGGCGGCAAAAAGTATAAACAGTCTTGCTGTATCTGCTCCATACTTTTCTATAATTGCATCAGGGTCAACTGTATTTCCTTTAGACTTACTCATTTTAGCACCATCTTTAAGCACCATTCCCTGAGTAAGAAGATTATCAAAAGGTTCATCAAATTCGATATAACCTAAATCACGAAAAACTTTTGTAAAAAATCTTGCATATAAAAGATGAAGAATTGCATGTTCTATCCCACCAATATACTGATCAACACCCATCCAGTATTTAGTTTGTTCTAATGAAAATGCTTCATTTTCCCAATTTTTTGGAGATGCGCAAAATCTTAAAAAGTACCAAGATGACTCAACAAAAGTATCCATAGTATCAGTTTCACGAATTGCATCTTTACCACATTGTGAGCATTTACAATGTTTCCAAGTTGGGTGGTTATCAAGTGGATTACCCTCTCCTGTAATTTCAACATCTGATGGAAGAGCGATTGGAAGATTTTCTTTTTTCTCCATAACTAGACCACAATCATCACAATGAATGAATGGAATAGGAGCACCCCAATATCTTTGACGGCTAACTCCCCAATCTTTTAGTTTATAATTAGTAGTTTTTTTACCAATTTTATTTTCTTCAAAATATTTAATGATGTTATATTGAGATTTTTTAGAATTAAGTCCATCAAATTCGCCAGAGTTAAATAATTCTCCAACTTCAGTATATGCTTTATCTGATTCAGCTTCACCATCATATGGTTTAATAACTGCATTTATCTCTAGACTATACTTTTTAGCAAAATCATAATCTCTGTCATCATGAGCAGGAACTGCCATAACAGCACCACTACCATAATCCATAAGAATAAAATTAGCTATCCAAACAGGTACTTTTTTACCAGTTAAAGGATGAATTACATCTAAGTCAAGTGAGATTCCACTTTTCTCTTTTTGTCTATCTATAGAAGATGTACTTTTCATCTTCTTAATCTCTGCAACTTTTTCTTCACTTAAAAGATTATTTTCTATCATATAAGTTACTATGGCATGTTCAGGAGCTAAAGCCGTATAACTAACGCCATAGATAGTATCAGGACGAGTTGTAAAAACATCAAAGCCCTTAAATTCATTGTCCAAAATGGACAATGAGTTATCATCAAAGAATAAATCAAATGCAAGACCATTTGATTTTCCTATCCAATTTTCTTGCATAGTAAGAACTTGTTTAGGCCAACCACCATCAAGTTTTTTCAAATCATCTAAAAGCTCATCAGCATATTTAGTTATTTTGAAATAGTACTGATTCATATCTTTTTTTACGATTGGAGTATCACATCTCCAGCAACATCCATCAACTACTTGTTCGTTTGCTAAAACAGTTTTATCATTTGGACACCAGTTAAGAAGACCTTTTTCACGATATAAAAGACCTTTTTCAAACATATCTATGATGAAACTTTGCTCAAACTTAGTGTAAAGTTCATCACTTGTTGCTAATTCTCTTGTTTTTGAGAAAGAAAAACCAAGAGATTTAAATTCACCTTTCATATACTCTATATTGTCATAAGTCCATGTTTTAGGATTAGCATTGTTTTTTATAGCTGCATTTTCAGCAGGCATTCCAAAACTATCAAAACCTATAGGGTGAAGAACATTTAAACCTTGTTGTCTATGGTACCTTGCAAATGCATCACTAATTGAGTAGTTTCTCACATGACCCATATGTAAGCGTCCACTTGGAAATGGGAACATACTTAATATATATTTTTTTTCTTTTGTAAAATCATCACTAGGCTCGAAACTTTTATTTTCTTCCCAGTATTTTTGCCATTTTTTTTCTATACCTGACGCATCATATTCCAATTAAAGATTCCTAATATATAAAATTATTTTTGACTCCGTAAAGGAGTCTAGTTTTAGTAAGTAAAGTGATTTTAATGTTAAAAATAGCTAATATTCATCGCGATTTTTCAAACTCTCTATATAGACAAGACCAACAGAAAAAAGATTTGCAATTAATGCTCCAATTGCTAAGGCTATAGCTGTTTCTAAATCCCCAACAACTTCTAGATAGATAAAGGCTGGAATAAGATGTAAATCAGCTACTAAAGATGAAGCTAAAAGTTCAGCTGAAAGAAGATTTCTAACACCGATTTTTAAAAATGTAGAAACTAAATTTAAACTCGCAGCAACAAAGAGTGCAACCGCACTATGTTCATATAAAAATCCCGCTATTGATGTTAAACTCATCAACGAGAAAAATACATATATTACCTTACCCCAATCCATACAAACACCTTACATTAAATTATGTAGATTATACTATAAAATATCTTAAGCAGTAACTCAATATTTCTTTCTAAATTATACTATAATTCTTCTTCGTGCAATTTTTCATGTATAAAATAATAAAAAAACATTAATGGGGGAACAAAGACGATCCCTATTCTCCAAAAAACCTTTTCTTTATCATCTTTAAATTTTTTTGTAAATATTAAATATGCTGAGTATATCCAGAGTGATATAAATACAATAATTACTACGATATTACCATCTGACATAATTTTTCCTTTACATAGTTCCTGATTCAAATTGGTCACGCATTCTTTGTTTATCCGCTTCTCTTTTTGCACGTGCTGCAAGTTTGACATGATATTTCTTTACATCAAATCCAAATGCAAGTAAGATTGGTGAAGCAACAAAAATTGAAGAATATGTTCCAACTACTATACCTACTAAAAGTGTAAATGCAAATGCATGAATAATCTCACCACCAAACATAAAGAGTGTAAATACAACAAAGAAAGTTGTAAGTGAAGTTAGAGTTGTTCTTGCTAATGTTCTTGTAATTGATTCATCAATAATATCTGAAAGCTTAGAACCTCTACCATTTGTAACACCCTCACGGATACGGTCAAATACGATGATAGTATCATTTAGTGAATAACCAAGTATGGTTAAAAGAGCAGCTAATACATCAAGATTTACATCAAGTCCAACAAGTGTAATAGCTCCAAGTGCAATAGATACATCATGAACTAAGGCGATAATAGATGCAACTGCAAATCTCCACTCGAACCTAAATGCAACATAGATTAAGATACCAATCATGGCTAAAATAAGAGACATAATCCCTTTCTCTTTTAACTCAGCACCAACTGTAGGACCAACTATATCAACACGACGAATCTCAAATTCACCAGTACCTTTTAATGCTTCTCGTGTAATATCACCAACATCAACAGTTACACTTCCACTTGTACTCTTCATTCGAATTACAACTTCTTGGGGCGAGCCAAACTCAGTGATAGATGAACCTTTAAAAATTTCATTTTCTTTTAATTTTGCTCTCATAGCATCAATTGGTGCGGCGGTGTCATACTTAACTTGAACTATTGTTCCACCAGCAAAATCAACACCATAATTTAAACCTTTTGTTGCAAGAAGTGCAAAAGAGGCTAAAACCAAAATTATTGAAAAAATCATTCCAAATTTTGACCTACCCATAAAATTAAAGGTTTTTGTATATTTAAAAAATTCCATAATTAACCCTTGATTCCAAACCATAAACGGTTATTTTTACTTTTAGCAATTCTCTTCTCTAATATCTGATAAACACCATGTGTTCCAAGGATAGCCGTTAGCATTGAAGCTAAAATACCAATACTAATAGTTATAGCAAAACCTTTAATAGCACCTGTTCCATATGCATAAAGAACAACTGCTGCAATTAGTGTAGTAATATTTGCATCCAAAATTGCACGCATAGCATTTGCATAACCATCTTCTATAGCTTTATGTATAGAGACACCTTTATATACAAGCTCTCTAATTCGCTCAGAGATAATAACATTAGCATCAACTGCCATACCGACGGTTAAAACTATACCTGCCATACCAGGAAGTGTTAGAGTTGCTCCAAAGAGAGACATAACTGCTAAAATAATAAATAAGTTGGCTATTAAAGCAAGGTTCGCAATAATTCCAGCAACTCTATAATAAATAACCATAAAAATAATTACTAAGATGAAACCACCAATTAGTGCAATCATACTAGCTTTAATACTATCAGCACCAAGACTTGGTCCAACTGAGCGTTTTTCCATCAAATAAATTGGAGCTAAAAGTGAACCCGAACGAAGAGCTATAGATAAATCTTTTGCTTCTAAAACAGTATAGTCACCAGAAATTTGACCACTACCACCACCAATACGCTCATTGATAACTGGAGCAGAATAAACTTTTCCATCAAGAACAACAGCTAAATGATTTCCAACATTTTTACCTGTAAAATCTCCAAATATCTCAGCACCTTCTGCATTTAATTTAAAATTAATTAGAGGGCGATTATTTTGATCAAATCCCATAGATGCATCAGTAAGCATAGAGCCATCAAGAATTGGAATCTCATGAACGATATGTTTAATTCTAGGATCTTTAGCGTCTGGTAAGATAACATCACCATACTCAGCAGCATCTTCATCACTCATAGTATATACACGACCTGATCTATCTTCATCAACAGCCATAAGTTCGAGTTTTGCAGCACGAGAGATAAGCTCACGTGCTCGTTGCTCTTCTTCTTGAGTTTTAATACCTGCTAATTGAACAAGAATCTTTTCTTCACCTTGACGAGCAACGACTGGTTCAGTTAATCCAAACTGATCAAGTCTATTTCTAATAGTTTCTATCGCTTGACTTATGGCTTCTTTTTCTGTTCTTATTACCTCTTCATCACTAAGCTTTAGTGAAACATTCTCAGCATCAACTACTACGATAGCACCTTCGATTTCTGCTAAAAATTCTTTAATTACAGGGGTGTCATCACTATCTAAAAGAATAAATGATATAGCATTTTCATCAAAATTAAGAGAATCTATTAAGATATCATTTTTCTCACCAAAGTATTTTATACTTGCAGTAATCGATTTTATTCGAGATTTTACAGCTTCTTGGGTTTTTACACCAAGAAGCATATGGAGTCCACCTTGTAAATCAAGCCCTAATGTAATTTTTTTTCCACTTTCTGTCTGAAGTAATGATGGAATAGAAAAAAAGATACCAAAAATTATAGCAAGAGCAAATATAACTATGCGATAATTAAGCTTCATCCTCATACTTTCTAATAACAGAATCTTGTGTAATTTTCACCATAGTGTCATCATTTATTTTAACACTTAAAAATTTCTCTTCAACTTTATGAATAACTACTATAAGACCGCCAGAAGTGACAACTTTGTCACCCTTAGCAAGAGCTGATAGATCG
>JAFLJV010000259.1 GCA_022712845.1 Sulfurimonas sp.
TTAAAAGATGGTGGTTATGTGGTTTCTTGGTTTAATGGTATATTTCGTGAAGGTCCTGAAAGTGGAGAAATTCAATTACAACGATTTGATAGTAATGGAAATAAAGTTGGTGAAGAGATTCAAGTTAATACTTATACTGTAGATAATCAAAGAAATGCAAAAATCACAGCTTTAAATGATGGCGGTTATGTAATTACATGGGAATCGTATGGGTGGTTTTCTGATACACAAGATGGTTCAGGTAGTGGAGTATACTTACAACAATTCGATAGTTATGGAGAGAGAGTTGGTGAAGAAACTCAAGTTAATACATATACTCAAGACGGGCAAAGTAATTCAGATATTGCAGCCTTAAATGATGGTGGTTATGTTGTTACTTGGGAATCAGAAGGACAAGATGGCTCAAGCAGTGGAGTATACTTACAACGATTTGATAGTAATGGAAGAATGGTTGGTGAAGAAACACACGTTAATACATATATTCAATTTGGACAAGAAAAACCAAGTATAACAGCTTTCAATGAGGGTGGGTATATTGTTGCCTGGCAATCTTATGGACAAGATGGTTCAAGTGTAGGAGTATATTTACAAAGATTTGATAGTGGTGGTGAGAAGGTTGGTTCAGAAACTCAGGTTAATACATATATTGAAAGCTGGCAGTTTAGTCCAAGTATTACAGCCTTAAATGATGGTGGTTATGTAATTACTTGGGAATCTAGAGAACAAGATGGCTCTGGTACTGGAGTATATTTACAACGATTTGATAATAATGGAGAAAGAGTTGGTGAAGAGACTCAAGTTAATACATATACTCAATATGGACAAAGTAATTCAGATATTACAGCCTTAAATGATGGTGGTTATGTGGTTACTTGGGAATCAGAAGGACAAGATGGCTCAAGCAGTGGAGTATATTTACAGCGATTTGATAATAATGGAGAAAGAGTTGGTGAAGAGACTCAAGTTAATACATATACTCAAAATTTTCAAAGATCTCCAGATATCACAGCCTTAAATGATGGTGGTTTTATAATTACTTGGGAATCAGAAGGACAAGATTATTCAGATTCTGATATATATATTCAAAGATTTGATGGTGATGGAAATAAAGTAGATACTTCAAACAACATCATACACGGTGGTAGAAGTAATGATATTTTAATTGGCGGGGACACAAAAGATACTATTTATGCATATGGTGGTAGCGATACTTTAGTTGGTAACTTAGGTGATGATACTCTTTATGGTGGATTAGGTAATGATATATATGAATTTGGTCGTAATGATAAACATGACATAATAAATGATGAAGGTTCTAGATTTAATGGTACCTTTTATGATTTTAATAGTGGAGTATATGTTGATTATTATGGTGATTTTAATTTTGCTAATGGAGATATTTTAAGATTTAAAGAAGGAATCACAAAAGATGATTTAATAATTCATACAGACGGAGATAATCTTATTGTAGGACTAAGTGAAATTGGAGTTTCTTTTGATGAGTTAAAAGATAAAGTAACAATTGAGAATTTCTTTATAAACCAAAACACTATAGAAAATATTGTTTTTGCAGATGAGACTTATTTAACAAGAGATGAAATACTAAATCTTCCAAGTAATCAAGATAATGTTGTTCAAGGTGGAAAGGGTGATGAAGTTCTTTATGGTGGAGAGGATGATGATATTATTTTTGCTAGAGCAGGTAATGATACTGTATATGCAAATAGAGGCGATGATACTATAGTTGGTGGAGAGGGCAATGATACCCTTTATGGAGGCTATGGTCATGATATATATAAATTTAATCGAAATGATGGGCATGATATTATCAATGATGATGATCGTAACTATTATTATGGAGGAGAAGGTGATTATGGGATACAAGACACTATAGAATTTGGAGAAAATATCACAAAAGATGATTTAATATTTTCGTTTAATAATAATGATTTAATAATTAATATTGAAAACCAAGTAGAAAATCAAAATCAAGAACTTATAGCTAGTATTTCTATTGTAAATGATCAAGAACCTATAGATAGCATTACAATTGTAAATGGATTATTAGAGCATAATAATATTGAAAAGCTTTTATTTAGTGATGGCACAAGCTTAAGTTATTCAGAAATTTATACTATTTTAGACAGAACATATGGTATTAGCGGACCAATAGTATTAGATCTAAACTCAAACTCCATAACATCAGTATCACTACAAGACTCAAATGCATACTTTGACTACGATGGAGATGGAAACAGAGAACACACTGCTTGGATGGAAAAAGGTGATGCACAGCTTGTGGCAGATTTAAATAAAGATGGAAAAATTAATGATGGAAGTGAATTATTTGGAGAATTTACTAAACTTTCTGATGGCTCATTAGCTAAAGATGGATATGAAGCTTTATCTCAATATGATACAAATGGTGATAGAGTAATAGATGCTAAAGATGAAGCATTTGGAGATTTATTACTATGGCAAGATGCTAACCAAAACGGTAAAACTGAAGAGGGTGAATTAACAAATATCCAACTAAGTAGAGTAACCTCTATAAACCTAGATACAGAGGATGGTATAACATTTACTCAAAGAAAGGAGAATGGTAATATTGTTTTAAATGAAACAAACTATACCAGTTTAGATGGTGATGGAATCATAAGGGATATAGGCTTTGTTTATAACGCTATGGATACTATTACAGATAATGATACTCTTAGTAAAGAACACTATGGAAATACACTTTCTGGAGAGGTAGGGAACGATACTTACATATATAACTTTGGTGATGGAAAGATCACTATAGATGATAATGGTGATGGTAATGATACAGTAGTATTTGGTCAAGGTATTACAAAAGAACAACTCATAGTTAAATGGAACAGAAGTAGTGGAGATTTATTAATAGGTGTAAAAGAGAATATCTATGATGATAGTTCTATCTATGATTTATCAAACCAACTCATAATCAAAGAGTATTTTCAAGAGAGGGGTTCTATAGAGAATTTTGTATTTAATGATACAACTAGTCTTAGTAAAAGTGAACTTTATAATATCTTACTTGACACAAAAGATACCCAAAGCCTTACTGCAAGAATACTTGATAATGCAACACTTGTTGGTGGTGAATTTAATGATTTACTATATGGTTCAGATGCACAGGATGAACTTCAAGGTGCAAGTGGAAATGACTTTTTAAGAGGCTTAGATGATGATGATTTACTTATAGCAGGTGAAGGTGATGATACTCTAGAAGGTGGAGCAGGTGATGATACACTTTATGGAGAGAGTGGAGATGATTATTATATTTATAATAAAGGTGATGGAAAAGATTTAATAGTTGAGTCTTCTGGTCAAGATAGATTAGTTTTTGGTCAAGGAATTGTTGCGAGTGATCTTATAATTCAACAAGATGGAGATGATCTTCTAATTGGAATTAAGGAAGCAGATAAAGACATATCTGAACTATCTGATTTAATTAGAATCCAAAATCAATTTATACTAAGCTTTGAGATTGAAGATATTGAATTATATAGTGGAGAAGTTATAAACTTACCAAGTAACTATAAACCAAGAGTAGACGATTTTATAGCAAACACTTTAGAAGATAATAAAGTAACAGGTCATATAGAAGTAAATGGTAATAATAGTGAATTAACTTATGAAGTTGTTACACAAAGCTCAAACGCTAATATTGTAATAGATGAGTTTGGTGATTATTCGTATACTCCTAATGAAAACTATAATGGTACAGAAGATATAGAGATTAAAGTGATAAGTGCTAATGGAGAAAGTGATACAGCAGTAATTACATTTAATACTCAAGCAGTAAATGATGCACCAACAGTAGAAGCTGAATCATTTACACTCCAAGATACAAGAGAACAATCAGGTGAAGCACAAGCAAATGATGTAGATGGAGATATTCTTTCATACTCAGTAACAACACAAGCTACAAATGGAACACTAAGTATTGATGAAAACGGTGTATGGACATATAACGCAAATAGTACTTATGTTGGTCAAGACTCAGCAATTATTACAGTAGATGATGGAAATGGAGGAACTACTACTAAAACTTTAAACTTTGATATACAAGAAACAGTAGTTTCAGATGAACCTCTTAATCTTTATGGAGATAATGGTGATGATACACTAATCGGTGGAGATGGCGATGATTACCTAAACGCAAGTAGTGGAAACGATACACTAAACGGTGGAGCAGGTAATGATAGATTATACGCAGGATCTGGTGATGATATATTAATAGGTGGCACAGGA
>JAFLJV010000134.1 GCA_022712845.1 Sulfurimonas sp.
GTGTTTCATTTGGCAATATAAACTCATCAGAGTTAAATTGCAAATCATGAGCATTTAATTTTTGAAAATAGAGTAAAAGCATAGAATGGTTACTTATATCTATAAATGGATAAGCGATAATTCGTACAAATACTTTCTCAGATGAGTTTATTGTTGTCTCTATAAATTTTGTAGCAGCAACCTCTTGATTTTCAAAAGTACTGTTAAGTAACAGCTGCAAGTCATAACTAAGGGTATCATCAATATTATTTATAATATTAAGAGATACAAATCCATCGGAAAGGTGTAAAAAAGGTAAGTCTCCTTTTTTATATACTATAGAGAAGTTTTTATCTACAAGAATACAATCTTCTGCAAAAAAATCAAAAATATTTTTTGATATTTGTTCCTCAATACTCAAAGATTGAGTTTTATTAACATTAAGTGGTTTTTGCTCATTTTTTTGTTCAAGATGTTTTGAAAAGTAGTGACTAGAGATTTTAGGGGGATTATTTAATTTTTCTCTTGTATATATTTTATGTTCAGAATTTAGTGGGCTAAAGTATTTTATACTTAAAAGAGTTGTTTCTGATGAGCCTAAAAATAGTATACCATTTTCTTTAAGTATGTAATGAAACAGTGTAAACACCTCTTGTTGTGCCGTTGGGAGTATATATATCAAAAGATTTCTACAAGAAATAAGGTCTTGATTTATAAATGGTGGATCACTTAAAACATTATGGTGTGTAAATACAATTTGTTCTCGAAGAGATTGTACAACTTTATATCCATCATTTGTAGATACGAAATACTCATCCACTAAGTCTCTATCCATATTTTTTAGTGCGTTTTTGGAATAAGAAGCCTTACGTGCAATTGCTAGTGCATTATCATCAATATCTGTAGCAAATATATTCACATTGAACTTTTTATTTAGTCGTTTTGAAACTTCAGCGATCAGAATAGCCAATGAGTATGCTTCTTGACCAGTAGAACATGCAATAGACCAAATTCTTAATTCATAGTTTTGAGGTTTATCTTTTAGATACATAAATAAAGTTTCCCCAAGGGCTTTAAAAGATTCCTTATCTCTAAAAAACTCTGTTACACCAATCAAAATATCTTGATATAAAAGGTCAAGTTCTTTAGGATTATTTTTTAAATACTCTATATATTCATCGAGCGTATTGGTACGTACAACTAACATTCTTTTACTTATTCTGCGTGTAATGGTGTCATTTTTATATTTATTTATATCTAAATTTTTTTCTTCGTGTAAAATCTTAGCAATTAGATTTAGTGGAGTTGATGAGATTAGATTTTGAGGATGTTTTTGATGAAAATCGTGAGATGATAAGTAGTCTATAATCTGTTCTATATTTAATATATAATCAATATGGTTTGAGCTAATAGCACTTTGAGGCATACTTGGGCAGTACGCTTCTTCTGGTGATTGAGCTATTGTTAAACCACCATGCTCCTTAATTTTTTCAACTCCTACAGTACCATCATATCCTGCACCGGTTAAGATGATACCAATTGAATTTTCTTTTTTATAAAGTGCTAAAGATTCTAACATTATATCAATAGAAGGAGTAGGTGGATGCGGTTCTTTATGTGATTTTTCTAAAGTAAGGCGATATTTTTTTAAAGTTAAATTACTTGCCGGGGGGATTATGTATATATGATTAGACAAAAATTTACAATCATCATCAATACCAATAACTGGCATAGATGCATTTCTAGATAAAATTTCTACAAGAGAACTCTCTTTATTCGGGTCTAGGTGTTGTGCAATGATGTAAACATAACCCATATTATTTGGAAGTGAACTAACCAACTCCTCTAAAGCTTGAAGACCACCTGCACTAGAACCAATACCTACATAAATAGATTTTCTCATACAGCACCTTTTATATAATTGTACATAAATTATAATAACTAGAACTTAATATAGTATTTATCGCAGTTTTAATATAATGATATTTATAAAGAGAGAATTATATGAATAAAAATGATTTTAATGAAGGTTTGCTTGGCTTTTTAGATGCATCGCCTACACCTTTTCATGCTACGTTAAACATGTCTATGATGTTTGAAAATGCTGGTTTTACTAAACTAACAGAAGCGGATACTTGGAAGCTAGAAAAAGGTAAAAAGTATTTTGTAACTCGTAATGATAGTTCTATTATTGCCTTTACATATCCAAAAGATTCCAACTATACTATGGTTGGAGCGCATACTGATTCGCCAAATTTAAAACTAAAACCAAACCCAGTTATAAAAGAACATGGAGTTGTGAGGTTTGGAGTTGAGAGTTATGGTGGACTTTTACTAAACCCATGGTTTGATAGAGATCTGTCTTTAGCTGGTCGTGTGTCTTACCTTGATTCAAATAACGAAATAAAAGACACTTTAATTGATGTTAAAAAATCTATCGCTATCATCCCATCTTTAGCAATTCATTTAGATGATAAAGCAAATAAAGAACGTACTGTTAATAAACAAACGGATATATGTCCAATACTTACAACAAATGATGATTTTGATTTTGATGAATTTTTAAAATGGCAACTAAATAAAATAGATATATTAGATGTTAAAGAGCTTTATGCGAGTGAACTTAGTTTTTATGACACACAAAAAGCTCTACATGTGGGCTTACATGATGATTTTATAGCTTCATCTAGGATAGATAATCTTCTTTCTTGTTATGTAGGAATGCTAAGTATTGCAAGTGTTGATGCGAGTAAGCCTATGCTTTTTATTGCAAGTGACCATGAAGA
>JAFLJV010000135.1 GCA_022712845.1 Sulfurimonas sp.
TGACCTATTCCATGTGGATAATATTTTTTATGTTTATTTTTTTTAATAAGCTTTTTATAATCACCTTTTAAAATACCTAATTTAATCATCCCTTTTGTAAGTAAAATCTCCGTCTTTTTTTGAAGTTCACTTCTTTTTATATTTGGCTTAATTTTATTAATAATTTTTATTTGAGTATTGAGAATCAAACTGTACAATTCTTTTTGTGCTATTGTAAACTTTCCACTTACAGGAATTGTTCTTGTGATATCACTTGCATAATATTTATACTCACATCCTGCATCTATTAAAATAAGTTCACTTTTTATTAATGGTTTATTATTATATATATAATGCAAAGTATTAGCATTATTACCACAAGCAACTATAGATGTATATGCATCACTATATGCTCCAGCACTTTTAAATTCATACTCAATTTGTGCTAAAAGATCATTTTCATTTTTATTAATTTTTATTTCTTTCATTATTTTATGGTGAGTATTTTTAGTTATATTTATCGCTTTTTTAATAAGTTTTATCTCTGATGATGATTTTATAAGTCTCATTTTTTGAACTATAAGTGTTAAGTCATATTTTGTTTTTATCTTTTTTGATAATTTTAAAAGTTTTTTTACTCTTTTATCTTTGTTACTTAAGTCACAGTATATATACTTTGTCTCACTTATATATTCTTTAATTATTTTTTTAAAACTACTCTTATCATACACTTCATCTACTAAAAAACTTTTTTTTGCTTGAGTGATTCCTAATCTTTTTCCATTCCATAACTCTAGTTTTTTATCTTTTTTTTGAACAAATAAAATAGTTTTAGAAATTTTTTTAGTTTTTATAAAAATTAAAGTTGAATTATCTTCTGTAAATCCAGTTAGATAGTAAAAATTACTGTCTTGTCTATAGGGAAATTCTGTATCGTTTGAACGAGTTTTATTAGTGGCACTATAGATAATTGCTAAAGAATTATTTGATAATTTTTTAGCTAATTTATCTCTTCTTTTTTTATATTCCCTCTCACTTATCACTTACAAACCTCATTTAACCATTCTACATTCTGAGTTAGTATATTTGAAAGAGCAACATTAAGAGCTTCTACTCCTCCCTCGGCATTAAGAGTTTTTACATCAACTTTTGATGTAAATGTTTTAGTAGCTACTATCGTATTATTTTTAGAGTCAATGATGCTTAAATGTATTGTAGCATTGGCAAAAGAATTTTTTAAATTTTTAGAATAATATTGTAAAAAATCTTCTATATTTATCTCTAAAATTAAACTATTTTTACTTCTTGATTTTGAGATTTGAACATTTTTAAAAAAATTAGAATTTCTAATCTCCTTAAGTAGATTCATAGTAATTGAATTATTTGGTGATTCATTCCAATGTGCTTGTGAATAAGCAAATACTTTGCTTTCATCTTGTACATAATCCATTTTTAAAGACATAAGAGAACTCGAACTAAATGCTTGTGCAATCTTTAATGATTTATCTCTACATCCATCTACATTACTTTTAATATTTGGACTTTCTGCTACTATTTTATACTCAGTGATTGACAACTTAACTGTTGTACATCCAGATAATATAAAAATAATTATTATACTTATTAATTTCATAATTTAATTTTCACCTGGTCCTTTTTTAATTTTTTCTTGTTTAAAAATTATATCTCCAGGACTTCTTTCGTACTGATCTAATGCTTCTTGCATTTTTATCATAAGTGCTTGCATCTCTATCATAGTAGAATTAATCGTTGGAATTATCTCTTGAGAAATATCTTTAATATTAAAATCACCTCTAACTAAGGCAGTTCTAAAATGATCCATAGTATCTTTAATACCCATATAGCTATCTGTAATAGACTTAAATGAATTTGAAATTTTATCTTCCCACTCTACACTATTATCCAAAAACTTTTCTATTTTAGGCATCATTTTATTTAATTTTTTTGTTGTTTCATTAAGATTATTCATAGTTTCTTGAAAATCATTAATTGTTTTATCATTAAGAAGTTTATTCATGTTAGATACAAAAATATTACTATTATTTAATAGTAATGTTATCTTTTGTTGATTCTCTTTACCTAAAATCATATTAGTGTTTTTCAATAATTGTGATATCTCTTGTTGATTCTCTTTTCCCAAAATACTATTTGTTTTCTCAAGAGTTGATGATAAACTCAAAGAAACATCTTCAAATGTTTTTTCAAGCTTAATAAGTAAAGATGGTGTAGTTTTTATGACTGGATGTTTTTCTCCATCTTTTACACTGATTTTACTGGCATTATTATCATCAATATTTAAATTTATATAACTTAACCCTGTAATCCCTTGAGAAGTTAATTTTGCCAGAGTTGTTGTTTTTATAGGTGTGGTTTTTAAAATATTTACAATCACTTCTACCTGTTGAGAATTTTTTGGATTAATTCTTAGTTTTGAAATTTTACCAACCCTTATACCTTTATATTTTACAGGAGCATCAAGATTAAGTCCTAAAACTGATTCATCAAAATATATAGTATATTTTTGCAACTCCAACTCATTTGATGGTTTTAACAACCAATAACCAAACCATGTCATTAGTGATAAACCTAAAAGTACTAAAAAACCAACAATGCTATAATTTACTTTATTATTCATTCATATGTCCAAAAAATTTTTGTATAAATTCACTTTTTACTGATTTAATTTTATCCAAGCTTCCTTCATAAATTATCTTTTTATTATCAATAATAGCTATAGAATCCAGTGTATCATAAATTGATTGTAAATCATGTGAAACCATCACAATGCTTAAGCCTAAAAGAGAACGAAGTTTAAGTATAAGCTCATCAAATTCTCTGGCAGATATTGGGTCAAGACCACTTGTAGGTTCATCCAAAAATAATAGTTTTGGATCCATTGCAAGAGCTCTAGCCAATGCCGCTTTTTTCTTCATACCTCCACTAATTTGTGAAGGATATAAATTTGCATCTTCTGATTTCAATCCAACTATACTTATTTTATACTCAACAATTTCTCTTATTAAATCTTTTGATAAATTTGTATATTCTATAAGAGGAAGAGCAATATTAGCTTTTAAACTAAGTGATGAAAATAATGCTCCAGATTGAAATAAAACTCCCCACTCTTGCCTAAGCTTTTGTGCTTCTTTATGTTTAATATTATCAAGATCATGTCCTAAAACTTCAATAGTACCACTTTTAAATTCTTGAAGCATAACCATCTCTCTAAGTAGTGTAGTTTTTCCACATCCACTAGGACCTAAAAGTCCATAAATTTCTCCCTCTTTTACATTTAAACTGAGTCCATCATGAATTGTTTTATCACCAAATGTTGTTATTAAGTTTTTTACTTTGATAATATCTTTCATTATATCCCCAAATTTGTCAAGATAATTGAGAAAATTGCATCACATACAATTACAGCAAAAATTGCCTCTACAACACTTTTTGTAGTATTAAAACCTATACTTTGTGTATCATCTTTAACCATTAAACCTCTATATATTCCTATAGAAGCTATTAAAAAAGCAAAAAATGGACCTTTAGCTATACCAATGTAAAAATGTTTTATAGCTATTACTTCATTAAATCTATCTATAAAAAGATCTGTTGTAATACCTAAATTTATATTTGCAACCAACATCCCACCAATTATTGCTGTTATATCTGATATAAAGATGAGTATAGGCATTGTTATCATAAGAGCAATTATTTTAGGTAATACCAAAAACTTAAATGGATCAAATCCCATAGTTCTCATAGCATCTAACTCCTGAGTTATTTTCATTGCTCCTATTTGAGCAGTAAAAGCTGAACCACTTCTGCCTGCTATAACTATAGCAGTTATAAGAGGAGATAATTCTCTAAGTATAGAGATACCTAACATATCAACTATAAATATATTTGCCCCATATATTTTTAGTTGATGTGCTGATTGATAAGCAATAACAACACCTATTAAAAAACTAGTTAATGCAACAATACTAAATGCTTTTACAGCACTTTCATTTATTTCAAAAGCAATCTCTTTATATCTAATGTTTTTAAAAGAGGTGAAATAGTACATTTTATGAGCAAATAGTTCTCCTAAAAAAGCCATAAATGATGTAAGCACTTTATAGTTTCTATATGCATGCTCCCCTATTTTTTCTATAAAATTTCTTCTATTATGCCGTAAAAGATATGTTGATTTTTCCTTTTGAACTTTAACTAATTCTAAAATATCAAGTATCTTTTTTTTATTACATAGAATCTCTACTGTGATTTTTTGTAAAGTTAAATTTTTTTCTAAATTATATATATAAATAGCAGCAGCAGTATCTAAAAAATTTGCTTTAGTAAAATCAATAACTATATATTTTTCTTTAGAAAAATCAATAGAATCAATTTTTTTTTGAAGTGATGTTATATTATGAAGAGTAAGCTCCTCTTCAAATTTCAAGAAAAGCTTGTTATCTATATATTGAATATGCATTTGTTTGATATATTAAAAATCTCTTTTTAACAATTTATCTACTTTTAAAATTGTAATAATTCTATCTTCTTGCTTACCAACACCATCTATCATTGTATCATCACCATTTATAGTCTCTGGAGCTGGTCCAATATCTGCTTTTTTAATTCTAATAGCCATAGTAAGCCTATCTATAACAAAACCAGCTATATCATCACCATATCTCATAACAATAAAACGAGTTTCATCATCTTGTTTTTTATGAGGTAGTCCAAATTTTAAACGAAGATCTATTAAAGGAATAACTGCTCCACGCATATTAAACACACCAACAACATATTTAGGAACTTGGGGTACTCTTGTCCAGGGGAAGGGTTTTATAATCTCTTGAATTGCTAAAATTGGAATAGCATATTCCTCTTCACCAATAACAAAACCAACCAATTGAACTATATCTTCTGAGTGATCTATTTCACCCTCTTGCTGCTGTTCATTCTGTTTACTAATAATTTGTTTTAATTTATCACTCATTATAAAAACTCCGTTTTAAATTTTATATTTCTTTGAACTACACTTGATAAATAATCAGAAGAGTATGGTTTAGTAATATATTCAACCATTCCAGATTCAACACCACGCATTCTATCAGACTTACCTGTTCTTGATGTAACTGCAATAAGAGGAAGATTTTTATATCTATTGTACTTTTTAATCTCTGTTGCTAATGTATAACCATCCATTCTTGGCATCTCTATATCTATCAATAGAGCATCAAAATGTGTATCACCAGTTTTTAAAACATTCAGTGCTTCTTGTCCATCATTAGCTTCAACTAAAGTAACTCCAAGTGGCTCTAATGCTTTTCTCATGATTGTTCTATCAGTACTAGAATCATCAATTATCATAATCGTATAATCACTTGCTTTTGTTTTTTCATTACTACCAGCTCCACTTGTAGCCGCTTCTATAGATACTGTAGATTTAACATTTCTTGCAATCTCCATAAGAGCTACAACATCTACAATTAATGTAACTCCACCATCACCACGAATAGTTGCTCCAGCAACACCTTCTATACCTTTTAAATATTCTCCTAAAGACTTAATAACTATCTCTTCTTGTCCAACAAGGGTATCAACAATTAAACCTAATTTACTTGTTCCTAATCCAAGAACAACAACATAAGCATGCTCACTTGAATCAAGTATACGCTCAACTTCAAAAATATCACCAATATGCACTAAAGAGAGAACCTCTTCACGAAGTCTCATAACTGAGCGACCTTCAACTGTATATATCTCATCTTTAGAGATTCTAACAGTTTCTAAAACTGAAGCAAGTGGAATCGCATAATGCTCCTCTTGAACACCAACTAAAAGGGCTTGAATAATAGCTAGGGTTAGTGGGATTTTTAGTTTAATAGATGTTCCATGACCAAACTCACTATCAATATCTATAATTCCATTAACTTTTTCAATATTTGTTTTTACAACATCCATACCAACACCACGACCTGAGACATTTGTAACTGCTGCTGCTGTTGAAAAACCTGGTTTAAATATAAGAGCAAAAGCTTCTTTATCACTCATACTTTCAGCTTCTTTTTCTGTTATAAGAGTTTTTTCAACACATTTGTCTTTCAACATCTGAGCATCAAGACCCTTACCATCATCATCTATTTGAATGACAATTTGATTTCCTTCATTATACGCTTTTAGTGTAATAGTGCCTATCTCATTTTTACCTTGTTCTGCACGAATTGATGGAATTTCAATACCGTGATCACATGAATTTCTAATAATATGGACTAATGGATCACCAACCTCTTCAACAATTGATTTATCTAGTTCTGTTTCTTCTCCAAATATCTCTAACTCTATCTTTTTATTAAGTTCACGAGTTAAATCACGAATCATTCTTGGAAATTTGTTAAATACTTTACCAATTGGAAGCATTCTTGTTTTCATAACTGCTATTTGAAGATCTGTTGTTACTAAAGAAACAATTGAAACAACTTGATTTAACTCTTCAAGAAACTCTTCACCTTCATAACGCTCTTCAACATCATCATTAATTTTAATAAGTCTATTTTTAGCAAGAACAAGCTCACCTATAAGGTTCATAAGGTGATCAAGCCTTTTTACATCTACACGTATTGTTTGCTCAACAGTTGCTGCTTTTTTTGCAGGAGGTGCCGCTTGTGCTTTTGGTCCTGGTGTTGATTTAGCTGGAGTTGGAGCTACTGGTACTGGTGTTGAAACCGCTTCTGATTCTGAAGGTGCTTCTGGTGCTGGTGTTGAAACCGCTTCTGATTCTGAAGGTGCTTCTGGCTCAGGATCTAAAGAAAGAACTTCTTCTCCTGCTGCAATTTTAGCTTTTCTTTTTGCTTTATCTTCAGCTTGTCTCTCTTGAAGAAGTCTCTCTATCTCTGCTTCAAGTTCATCTGCATCCATATTATCATAATCTGTATCATCTTCTGGCTCTGACTTAACTACAACTTCCTCTACAGGAGTTGCTTCTTGTACAGCAGGAGTTTCAACTTTACCATCACCTCCAGAAACTTTATCAAGTTTTACAACACATGCCGCTACATCTATTCCACCATCTGCGCTTGTATCACGAATAGTATTTAAAAGTGCTTT
>JAFLJV010000258.1 GCA_022712845.1 Sulfurimonas sp.
CTAGAAGAAGAGATACTATCTAATACCGAAGAAATAACTCCTAAAGAAGTACCTGAAGAAGCAATGCTTCGAGAAGAAGAAATACTCTCTTCAAGTACTGAAGATCCATATTATAAAAGTGAAGATATAACGCAAAAAACAAAAAAACAAGAAGTAGAAATGAAAAAAGCACAAGAATTATACGATAATGGTGTTTTAAATGATAAAGAATTTAAAGAATTGCAAGAAGAAATACTTAACTAAGTGAATAATAAAAATACTAGGAAATTAAGACATGAAATTAAGCAACTATGGAGAGTTTCCAGCAAATATACCAGTTATAGCTGAGGATGAACTCTTTTTATACCCTTTTATGATTTCGCCACTTTTTTTAAGTGATGAAGAAAATATAAAAGCAGCAAGCGTAGCGATAGAAGACAATACTTTAGTGATTGTATGCTCAACAAAACCATCTAAAGAGGGTGAAAGAAACTTTGATGCTCTGTATGATGCGGGTGTAGTTGGCTCAATCATGCGTAAAGTTGCCTTGCCAGATGGGAGAGTAAAAGTACTCTTTCAAGGTTTAGCACGTGCAAATAGATTAGAAGAGATTAGTACATCCCCTCTTATCTCACGGGTTGACATTATAGAGGGTAATCTTGTAAACACTTTAAAAATAGATGCTATTTTAGAAATAGTTCGTGAAAAAGTAAGAACACTTTCAAGTGTTAGTAATTATTTTCCACCAGATTTACTTAAAACTATAGAAGAGAATCATGACCATAATCGTATTATTGATTTGATTTGCTCAACTGTTAAGTTAAAAAAAGAACAGGCATATAAAATGTTTGTCCAAGCAGATACAGAACAAAGATTTTTACTTTTAATAGATTATCTTATAGAAGAGATTGAAGCAAATAAACTTCAAAAAGAGATAAGAGGAAAAGTTCATTCGCATATAGAAAAAGTAAATAAAGAGTACTTTTTAAAAGAGCAGTTAAAGCAAATTCAAAAAGAATTAGGTACAGATACGGCTAGAGATGAAGAGATAGAAGAATACCGTAAAAAATGTGAAGCAAAAAAATCAAAGATGGGTGAAGATGCGTATAAAGAGATTTCTAAACAGATAGAAAGATTTTCTCGTATGCATCCTGACAGTTCTGATGCTTCAATGACACAAACATATCTTGACTGGGTTTTAGAAATTCCATTTGGTGATGAATCACGAAAAGCACTTAAAATATCTGATGTAGAAGCACAATTAGATGAAGATCATTTTTCGCTTGAGAAGCCGAAAAAAAGAATTGTGGAATACTTTGCAGTAAAAGAATTACTAGAACTTCGTGGAATCGGACATGAAAACTCTGCTGGTGCTATTCTTTGTTTTTCAGGACCTCCTGGTACTGGTAAAACTTCACTTGCAAACTCTATAGCAACTGCATTAAAACGTCCACTCATTAGAATTGCACTTGGTGGCTTAGAAGATGTTAACGAGCTTCGAGGACATAGAAGAACTTATGTTGGAGCAATGCCCGGTAGAATCACACAAGGGCTTATAGACGCTAAGAAAATGAATCCTGTAATTGTTCTTGATGAGATAGATAAGGTCTCTCGTTCTCAAAGAGGTGATCCAACGGCCGCTCTTTTGGAGATTCTAGATCCAGAGCAAAACAGTGAGTTTAGAGATTATTATCTCAATTTTAATATTGATTTGAGTAATGTTATTTTCATTGCCACAGCAAATGATGTAGGAAGAATTCCTACAGCTCTTAGAGATAGAATGGAGTTTATTACAGTTAGTTCGTATACGCCTCAAGAAAAGTTCGAGATTGCAAAAAGATATTTACTTCCACAAGAACTTAAAAAGCATGGTTTAAAAACAAGTGAAGTAAGTATCTCAAAACCAGCACTAAAAGAATTAATTCACTCATATACAAGAGAAGCGGGAGTTCGTAATCTTCGTCGTCGTCTTGCTGATTTAAGTCGAAAAGTTGCTAAGGATATACTAGAAAACCCTGAACTAGATAAAGTTTCTGTGAGCCTGAAAAACATTAAAGATTTTTTTGATAAGTCTGTATTTGAGATAGAAAAAACAGATAAAATTCCAGTTGTAGGTGTTGTTAATGGTCTTGCATGGACGGCAGTTGGTGGAGATGTGCTTAAGATAGAATCCATTCGTATCCGTGGTAAGGGCATGATGCAACTCACAGGTAGTCTTGGTGATGTTATGAAAGAATCTGCAAAGATTGCGATGAGTGTAGTAAAAACATTGATAGATACGCGAAAACTAAAAATTGAAGCGGATAACCTACCTTTAAATGCGAAAGAACTAGAAGAGAAAATAAAAGTAGATTCAAGTGAGGTTTATAAGCGTTATGACCTTCATATTCATGTTCCAGATGGTGCAACACCAAAAGATGGGCCAAGTGCTGGAATCGCAATGGTAAGTGTTATAGCATCAATTTTAAGTTCGAAAAAAATTCGTTCAGAAATTTGTATGACAGGTGAAGTTTCTCTAAGTGGAGATGTTCTTCCTATTGGGGGATTAAAAGAGAAGCTAATCGCTGCACATAAAGCAGGTATGACGAAGGCTTTAATTCCTCAGAAAAACTATGAAAGAGATTTAATTGACATTCCAAAAGAAGTAAAAGATTCTGTAGAGATTGTTGGTGTGTCTCGTGTTGAAGAGGTCTTAAAACAGATTCTTATATAGAATTTGTTTTATACGATAACTGTTTCCATTCTTTGTAGGAGGTCAGCCTTTCTAATAGGCTTCATTAAAAATGAGTTAGCTCCAAACTCTAAAGCTTCCCCTTTTTTTGTTTCATCTGTTGTTAATACAATGATGGGAACTTGACGAAGATTGTCATCTGCTCGAACCACTTTAAGTACTTCTATGCCATTCATAATAGGCATTATAATATCAAGTAAAACTAAATCAATATCATCTCTTTTTTTGAGTATATCGACAGCATCGGAACCGTTTTGTGCTTCGAGGACTTCTGTTACATTTCCTGTTTTCATAAGCATCGACTTAAGGAGCTTTAGGTTTATCATATCATCATCAACAGCTAAAATTATTAGATTATCTCTCATGTATCATCCTTAATGAATTTCTCAAAAACTGCTTTGAGTAAGTTTTTATTAACTACATTTTTGATTATTTCTTGAGCATAAAGTTTGTCTTCTTTATTGTCTTCTTCATTTGTAATAAGTATAAGACTCGTGGTAAGGGAACTATTTGCAGTTGAATCGTCCACAGCTTGGGATAGTTTTGCAATATCTAAACCTTCACAGGCCTTGTCAAAAAATATTACTTGATAACTTGCTTCTTTAATAGAGCTAAATATTTCATCTTGTGAGGAAGCAACATCATAACTATAGCCCAAAGATTCAAGAAGTTTTTTAAATAGTTTTAGTTCAAAGGAACTTTTTTTAGCAAGTAGTATATCAGCCTTGTAGTGCTTTTTTTCTACTTGGGTTGGAATATTGTTTTGTATTAACACTTCTTCTGTGATAGGCTCTTTTATAACTTCAGTAGGTTCATCTATATAAGTCTCTATTTTGATATCTTCTTCAGCCTCTGTTATCTCATCGAGTTGTGTTAAGTCGATCTCCTGAGATAGTTCTATCTCTTCTTTTTGCATTTCTAATACTTCAGTGCTTTCAACTACGTATTCAGATAAGAACTGATGGAGCAAGGCAATTATTTCTTCTCGAACAAGAGGTTTTGTCGTGTATTCATCAAGACCAGCAGCTAAAAACCTTTCCCTATCACCTTTAAGAGCATTTGCTGTGAGGGCAATAATAGGAATA
>JAFLJV010000136.1 GCA_022712845.1 Sulfurimonas sp.
ATCAATATTTGCATACATCGTTTTAATAATATTGCCATTTAATTTATTTATCTTTTCATAATCACGTATCTCTATAATATCTGCGATATCTGTAAGTTTTACATATCTTCCATCACCAAGAGCAATATTAAAATCACGCAGAGTTTGAGTATTATCTTTAGAACTATCTTGTGTTTTTATCTCCATGATGCCAGTATCATTAAAAGTAGTACCCTGTCTTTTTTCTAAAAAGTAAGAGCTAAGAACTTTTGCGATGGAAGCCTCACTTAATCCTAAACTCTCTCCATAGGAGTTAATTTTAAGTTTATACTCCATCTTTCCATATTTGATGTTATCGCTAAAGTTTTTTATACCCTCTATCTTAGATAGTTCATGCTCTAATTTTTTAATCCAATCTTGCATAGCAATATCATTACTTCCTGAGAGGTTTATCTGTATATCACTTCTGATAAGTCCAGGTTTATCTTCCATCACACCAAGTTCAACCATAGAGTACTTTTCTTTAAATGGATTGATTATCTCTTTTACACGAGGTGAGAGTTCATAGGTTTGTTTTTTTCGTATCTTATTTTCATCATTAAAATCAAAACTAAAATTTAAAACTGGATTTATATATTTATTTATCCAGTTTGTATCTTCTCGCTCATAAAGCTCCATAGTAATCATAAAAACACTATTATTTCTTTGTGTTTCTCCTGAAAGGCTTCTTCTATATCCAACAACAGAAGCAATCGATTTAAGTGAGAACTCATCACCATACTCCATCATCTTAGCTTCTATCTCTCTTGATACATTATAAGTATCTTCTAACGGAGTATTTATATCTAGCTTTCCAGAGATATAGATGTAATTACCATCAAAATTTGGAAAAAATTGAAATTTCATAGATTTTGCTGTCATCACTGTAACTATAGGGATAATAATCAAAAACATAAGAACAAATGTTTTTTTGTAAGTGATTAAAAAAGAGAGTACTTTTCCGTATAGCGTTTGAAATGGTTTCCAGTCTATTAAATTATTACTTTTTTTCAAAAATTCTTGTGCGTGAAGTGGTAAAAATAAAAAACTCTCTAAAAGTGAGCCAAATAAAATCATAATAACTGTTATAGGGATTAAAATGATAAAAAGTGAGATCTCACCACTCATCATAAAGATTGGTAAAAAAGCTACAATTGTTGTAATAGTTGCTAATGTAACTGGCAATATCATCTCTTTAAGACCAGCTATAGCAGCACTATAATTATCCATACCTTCATCTATATAACGCTGAATATTCTCACTTACAACTATCGCATCATCAACAACTATACCTATAACTATTAAAGCACCTAGAAGTGAGACTATATTTATGGAATAACCCATATAGTAAATAAACAAAAGTCCTATAGTAAAAGAAAAAGGGATACCAAGAGTAACTATCAAAGCTATGCGTAAATTTATCAAAATATACATAGATAAAAAAACTAAAATCAGTCCTAACATTAAATTTGAGATAATAGTATTTAGTCTGTTTTCAACCACTTTAGATGTATCTTGATAAAAATAAAACTCTACTCCAACATAATTTTTTTCTATCTTTTTTACATACTCTCTTAACTTTTTAGAGAGTTTTATAGAATCACCCCTATCACCTTTTGAGATTTTAAGAGTTATGGTTGGGTCATTATTAAATGTTGCCATAGTATCTGTTTGAGGATATTCAACTTTAACTTTTGCTATGTCTCCAAGTTTTATATATTTACCATCTATATTTAAAATACTATCTTCCCACTCTAACGCACTTGACTTACCATTTACAGTAGATATATAAACAAAACTTCCTTTTTGTTCTATATCTCCTATTGGAAAAATATATGAAAGATTTGCTATGGCTTTTTGTATGCCTGAATGCTCCAAATTATAAGCTAGTACAGCTTCTGAGTCTATTTTTATGGAAACCTCTTCATTTGAATCTCCACGAACAAGTATCTCACTTATATCTTTTATCTTTGAAAGTTTTGATTTTATATCTTTAGCAACAATAGTAAGTTCACCTCTTGAGAGAACTTGAGAAGAGATAGATAACTTTATTAAAGGTCTAGTTTTATCCAAAAGTTTTGCGATTGGCTCATTCATATCTGATGGCAGATACTGCCTTGTTGTAGCGATGGAGTCTTTTACACGAGAGAGTGTATTTACCCTGTTTACACTCTCATTAAGTGTTAAAATTATTGCAAATGCCCCAGGGGTAATGGTTGTTTCCATCTTATCAATACCATTAATATTGCTTAAATGATCTTCAATATCACGAACAGCCATCTTATCCATAACAGAAGCACTTGTGCCTCCATATGCACCTAAAACACTTATCTTCTCAAGTTCCACATTTGGAAAAATTTCTTTTGGAATATTTACATACGCGTTATAACCCATATATGCTAAAAAAATTAATAGCATATAGTTTAGTCTGGTATTTTTAATAAAATATTCTATGAAACTTGTCATATATTTTTAAAGAAGTGATTTAATCACATTACTTACACCTTGATGTAAGTTATAGTTTGAGATAGGAAAGTCTAAACTCTCATCTTCAAGATTAACTCTATTTTTTGCCAAATAGTCACCTAAAGGTTTTAAATCTATAGTTTGATAATTCTTACATATAGAGTTATCAAGTTTAGTTCTTAAAAGCTCCCCTGCCTCATTTGATTTTTGAACTGTAAAAGCTAAATACTTTAAACTTACAAAGTCATTCCACTTAAAAAACAGTTCTGGTGTTAAAAGCTCTTCTGCTTTTCCCTCTGGATTAAAAAGCATATCTGCATCTCTTAGAGGAATTAAAATACTAAGTATCGCTCCAGAAAAAGGTATAACTTTATCAGCCCAAAAAGGAGACTCATTTCTAGTTTTTAATTCACTCGCTAAAATATCTAAAATAGTTTGTATCTCTGCATTTTTAAATAACTCGTAACTCTCTTGCTTCATGTATCTTCTCATTTATATTTATAATTTCACTTATTATAGAATCTTTTTAGTATAATTTCGCTTTTAGGAGATATATTTTGACAATCAACAAAAGTTTTATAACAAACCTTATAGCTATACTATTAATAGCCTCATCTTATTTAGTAGATTCTGAGATAAGTTCACTCTTACTTTTCACTGGTCTTTTTGCACTCTCTGGTGCCCTAACAAATCAACTAGCTATCCATATGCTATTTGAAAAAGTTCCTCTTCTTTACGGTTCTGGTGTTATCCCTGCAAGATTTGAAGCATTTAAAGAGTCTATAAAAAACCTTATGATGAATCAGTTTTTCACACAAGAACAACTAGATAAATTTTTTAAAGATGAAGAGAAAAAGATAAACCTAGAACCAATCATACAAGAAACAGATTTTAGTCCAGCATTTGATGCTCTTAGTAAAACTGTAATGGAATCATCTTTTGGAGGAATGCTTGGAATGTTTGGTGGAGAGTCTGCTCTTGACGCACTTCGTGAACCTTTCTCACTTAAGATGAAAAGTGCAGTTATAAAAATTATAAATTCTGAAGCTTTTAATGATACTCTAGCAACACATATGCAAGGCTCATCACTAAGCAGTGACATGATTAACTCCATAGAAGAAGTTATAGATACAAGACTAGATGAATTAACTCCACAAATGGTTAAAGAGATAGTTCAAAAACTGATAAAAGAACACCTTTCATGGCTTGTAGTTTGGGGTGGTGTTTTTGGTGGATTGATTGGGTTGGTTAGCTCTTTTCTTATTTAAGGTTATTCTATTCTTTAATAATGTTGATTCAATAGTTGTCTTCATACAATATAAATATAACTTTTTATCATTTACGGTATGCTTAAATTGATTATTTGTGATTTATTCACAAATAATAGAGTATAATGGTCTCAATTAAACAAGGATATTAAATGTTAATTGATTTTACTGTTGAAAATTATAAATCTATTAAAGATTCTATAACCTTTACAATGGAAGCTACAGCTATAAAAGACCATTCTGAAAATATTTTTGAAGATGGAAAAAAAAATTTATTAAAATCAGCTGTAATTTATGGGCCAAATGCAAGTGGAAAAAGTAATTTATTAAATGCAATGAATTTTATGAGAGATTTTATTAACTATTCAGCAACTGAATATAAGCAAAATGACACAATTGATGTAGAACCATTTATATTAAACTCTCATACTGAAAATCAACCATCTCTCTTTGAAACAACATTTGTATCTAATGAAATTAGATATAGATATGGATTCAGATTAGATAATAATATTGTTCATGACGAGTGGCTATTTCAGACTAAGAGCAGAGAAACAAAATTATTTATTAGAACTAAACAAGAATTTGATTTGTCAACATCTTTTTCAGAAGGTCGCCTTATTGCAAGAGAGGATAAAACAAGAAATAATGCACTTTTTTTATCTGTAGTGGCACAATTTAATGGCAAAATATCTAATGAAATTAGTAACTGGTTTAATCAATTCAATATCACATCAAATGTTAATAAAAATAAGTTTGAGCATTATACTCTTGATATGTTGAAAGAACAAACACATAAATCTAAAATTCTCAACTTACTTTTATCAGTTGACATGGGTATAAAAGATGTTGAAATGCAAATAACAGATGTAGAGTACGAGAAAGTTCCTTCTACTATACAAAAAATGATAAAAGATGATAAAGCAGAGAAAAGTAAAATTACTCAAGCAGAGATAATAACAAAACATATGCAATATAATGAACAAAACGAATATGTTGGAGATATTGAATTTAAATTTAAAAATGAATCAACTGGAACAAAAAAGTTTTTATTGCTTGCTGGTCCAATTGTTGAAACTCTTGATAACGGAGAAATATTAGTTATTGATGAGTTAGATAATAGTTTTCATACGCAAATGACTGAATTTATTATAGAACTATTTAATTCCAAAGAAACTAATCCAAAAAATGCTCAATTAATTTTTGCTACACACGATACAAATTTATTAACACATAAATTATTTCGTAGAGACCAAATTTGGTTTGTAGAAAAAAATATCTATGGTGAAAGTGAAATATTTTCTTTAATTGATTTTGGAGCTAGAAAAGATACATCTCTTGAAAAAAACTACCTAGATGGCAAGTTTGGCGGAGTTCCACATATTTATAATTTATATGCTGAGAGTATAAATAATGGGAACTGATAATATACATAAGATAGCAAAGATTCAAAGAAAAAGAATTATTAAAAAAACAAGAAGTATCTCAAAAAGAGTTCTTATAGCTTGTGAAGATACAAAGTCTTCGAAATTTTATTTTACAAAAATGATAAAAGATTATAGGCTTAGAGGTAAAGTTACTTTTGCTAAAAATATAGGAACTAATCCAATGAAAGTGCTTGAAGCTATAAAAGTTCATTTATCAAAAGATTCTAATTTCGATGAGAAGTGGATAGTTATTGACAAAGATAGTTTTTCAAAGGCAGACTTTAAGGGAACTATTGAAAGTGCAAGAGCTTTAAATATTAATGTTGCATATGCTAATGAAGCTTATGAACTATGGATATTACTTCATTATGAAGAACAAAAAGCACATATTAATAGATTCCAATTAAATAAAAAACTTAAAACTTTAATTGACTATGAAAAAGATAATGAATTTATTTATGAAATGATTAAATATAAGCAAAATGAAGCTATAGCAAGATCCAAAAATCTAATTAAATATTTTACTGATATAAATGGATGTTCTAATCCATTTAATGACAATCCTTCAACTACTATTTACAAACTTGTTGAGTCTTTGGAAAAACTTAAGACAACAAAATTTAGCACCAAGTAGTAAACTATCACTTGACTTAAATATTATGTCAAATATACATTTATATACATAAGAAAAAATATTATAATTTAAAGCTATCTAACCTCTATAGTAACCTCAGCAACCTCTATAAAATCACCACTAACTATTTTAGCTCTTTTTCTAGTTTCAACTTCACCGTTTCTTTTAACATGACCTTCAGCAACTATTATTTTAGCTTGAGCTCCACTATCAACTAAGTCTAAAACTTTTATTAGTTTAAAAAGTTCTATATAATCATCTTTTAATTCATATTTCATAATATTTACATCCAATATTTTATTTATGAAATAATAGCAGATTATTACATTAATTTTAAAAGCAATGTTTAAATCACCTAGATGTATAATAATATTATGCAAGTAAGCTCTAGTACACTTTATAATATCGGTTCAAACTACTCGGTAAAACTTAATGATAAAGAAGTTCTTGTTTATGAAGATGATAAAACAAGAGGTTCTAAAAAAACAGAACATGAAAAACTTCAAGAAAAAGAGAAAGAAACAAAAAGTAAAGAATCACAATCAAGTGATGAACTCTCAGTTGATGAACAAAGATTAGTTTACGAACTCCAAGCTAGAGATAGCGAAGTTCGTGTTCACGAATCAGCACACCAATCTGGTGGAGCTTCTACTGGTGGGGCATCATTTACATATCAACAAGGTCCTGATGGGAAAATGTATGCTATTGGTGGAGAAGTTAGTGTTTCCATGAAAGGTGGCTCTACTCCAGAAGAAACCATAGCAAATGCTAGAGCAGTAATCTCCTCTGCAATGGCACCAGCCGATCCAAGTGGACAAGATATGGCAGTTGCTTCAAGTGCAAGAGTAATGATTATGAAGGCTGAACAACAAAAGATGAGAGAACTTCAAGAAGAGTTAAGTGGAAAAGAGATTTATAAAAATGAAAGTGATAAAAATTCTGATAAAGAAAACAAAAAAACAGACAGCATCGATATAGCCGCCTGATTTTATAATAAGTAACAGCACATAAAACTACGCCTCTTGATTTAAAATAGAAAATCCTAAATCATGCATAGCTTTATCAACCAACTCGATAGCTTTTTGCATAGTTTGTTGTGAAATATCTGGTAATGTTCCACCCCACAATTGCTCAGCCTCTTTAAAACCAGCAATCATACCTTCACGACCAGCTCTTAGTCTATCTTCATCACCACCTGAACCATTGATAACAAAATCAGCAATTCTTTGAGATGTTTTATCTATACCAAAAAAACCATCCTCACTTATAAGATCAGTAGCCTCACTTTGAGACAGTTCAGCTATAGATTTTCCATCGTAGCCTATATCATTTAAAAAAGTTTGAAGATCTTGATAATTTTGAGTAAACTTATCTGCTTTGCCATTTATTTGACCCTGAATAGATGCCATATTAAAAGAGCGCATTTGAGAGTTTTCTTTAAGTTCTGCTCTTATCTCTGCTGCTTCATCTTTTGAAAGCTTCTGTGTAAAAAGAGGTTTTATAGCAGATGCAGCATCATTTAAAGTACCAATATTTGGTGAAATTTGCATTATTAATCCTTTAGTTTTAGTAATTATATTATACTAGCTTACACTAGCATTCATTAATAACTAGTATCGACAATACGTTAAATTTATAAAGTATTTCTAATAAAAAACATTCTTTTTAGTTTTCTTTAGTTAAATTTATATTTTTATGATAAAAATTGAAAAAATTAAGTTATAATGTCTCCGATGAAAGATTTGTGTGAGAGTTCATCTATAGTATATTCTGCTAGACAAACGACTCTACCCAATATTTGACTCCACTTTTAAGGAAGTGAATTTTTACCAAAGAGGTACAACATATGGCAGAATTGCTAGACGGATCATTAAAATGGTTCAACGAAGAAAAAGGTTATGGTTTCATTCAACAAGATAATGGTCAAAGTGATATTTTTGTTCACTTCCGCCAAGTAAACAGAACAGGTCCTGGCCGTGTATCTTTAGCTGAAGGTCAAAAGGTAACTTTTGAAGTTGGCGAAGGTCAAAAAGGTCCTCAGGCTGAGAACGTAACTCCTCTATAGGTTTTACGATGTAGACTCCATTTATAATGGTAGTCTACAATCTTTATTTACTACTACACTTTTTACATTCAGACTACTAAACTTTTCATATACTAAAACTAACATTAAATTATATATATAAATATTATTAAAAAAATAAAATCACTATAATACGCTACAATAATCTGAAATTAATCTCCAGAGGAATAGATGTATGGAACATAAACTTTTTTATCCAAATGAAGAACTATCAAAAAATGCCGCTATAAAAAGCATGGATGAATATAATAAACTACAAGATTTTGCCAAAAGTGATTATGAAGATTTTTGGGATAACTTTGCTAAAGAAAAAATCACTTGGAAAAAACCATACACAAAAGTATTAGATGATTCTAATATGCCATTTGCTAGATGGTTTGAAGATGGTCAACTTAATGTTTCTGAGCAATGTATAGACCGACACTTAGAAAAAAATGGTGGTAAAACTGCCATTATTTTTGAAGGTGAATTAGGTGATATTCAAAAAATTACTTATAACGAACTATCAGTTCATGTAAATAAAACTGCTAACCTTTTAAAAAAGCGTTATAACATAAAAAAAGGTGACAGAGTTGTTATCTATATGCCTATGATTCCTGAAGCTGCATACATGATGTTAGCATGTGCTAGAATTGGTGCTATACACTCTATAGTGTTTGGAGGTTTCTCTTCTGATGCAATTCGTGATCGTATTATGGATGCACAAGCTAAACTTATCATAACAGCAGATGGGGCTTTTCGTCGTGGTAAACCATATCTTTTAAAACCAGCTGTTGATGAAGCACTTGCAAAAGGTGGATGTGATTCTATTGAAAAAGTTTTAATTGTTAGAAGAAACAAAGAAGAGATAAATATTGTTAATGGTCGTGATGAAATTTATAACGACTTAGTTGATGAGATGTCAAGTGAATGTGCGGCAGAATCAATGGCAAGTGAGGATCCTCTTTTCTTACTTTATACATCAGGAAGTACAGGTAAACCTAAAGGTGTTCAACACAATACAGCAGGTTATATTTTATGGGCTCAAATGACTATGGAGTGGGTATTTGATATTAAGCCTGATGATGTTTACTGGTGTACCGCAGATGTAGGCTGGATTACTGGTCATACTTATATAGTATATGGTCCGCTTGCCGCTGGAGCTACTACTGTTATGTATGAGGGTATTCCACTTTATCCAGATGCTGGTCGTTTGTGGAAAATGATACAAGATTTAAAAGTCACTCAATTTTACACAGCTCCAACTGCGATAAGAATGCTACATAAAGTTGGAAATGATGAGCCTGAGAAGTATGACTTAAGCTCACTTAGAATTTTAGGAACGGTTGGTGAGCCTATTAATCCTGAAGCTTGGGATTGGTACTACAATAAAATTGGTGGTGGTAAATGCCCTATTGTTGATACTTGGTGGCAAACAGAAACTGGTGGACATATGATATCTCCACTTCCAGGTGCTACACCTATACAAGCTGGCTGCGCAACACTTCCCATCCCAGGAATTATGGCAGAAGTTATAGAAGAAGATGGTACTCCAACACCAGTTGGGGAAAAAGGTCTTTTATGTATAACTAAACCTTGGCCATCTATGATAAGAGGCGTTTGGGGTGATCCTGAGAGATTTAAAAAATCATACTTTGGTGATTGTAAAAAAGATGGAAAACCTGTTTATTTTTCAGGTGACGGTGCAATGGTTGATGAAAAAGGCTACATTACTATTACTGGTCGTACTGATGATGTTATGAATGTATCTGGTCACCGTATAGGAAGTGCAGAAGTTGAAGCAAGTATCGGTAATGCAGAGTTTGTTTCTGAATCTGCTGTTATATCTGAGCCTCATGATATTAAGGGTGAATCACTTTGTGCCTTTGTAATTTTAAATCTTAACTCTAGATCAGACTTTGCTGAGATGTCAAAAGAGATAAATAACATCATTAAAAATGAAGTTGGTGCATTTGCTAAATCTGATCGTTTCATATTTGTTCCTGGACTTCCAAAAACTCGTTCTGGAAAAATCATGCGTCGTATACTTCGTCTTATTGCTACGGGAGAAGGGATTACTCAAGATATCTCAACTCTTGAAGATCCTAGTGTAGTTGAAGCAATTATCAAAGCAACAAAAGAGCAAAGTTAAACTTGAATTGTTACTGCGGTCATAATATAAACTATAATGAATGTTGTGGAGCAATAATAGATGCTAAAAAAATAGCATCTACTCCAGAACAACTTATGAGAAGCAGATATTGTGCTTTTACAAAATCAAATATATCATACTTAAATTCAACATCATTAAGTGATGAAAAAATCAAAAATTTAGATAAAAATATAAAATGGATAAAGTTAAATATTATAAACTCTATTGATAATACTGTTGAATTTAAGGCTTATTATCACAATGGTGAAAAGGTTCAACTTTTACATGAAAAAAGTAGATTTACAAAGCAAAATACTAAATGGCTCTACGCTGATGGAGAGCTTTTTAATACTAAAATAAAAAGAAATGAAAATTGTCCATGTGGAAGTGATAAAAAATTTAAAAGATGTTGTGCTTAAAAGACCTAATCTAAAGACTTTAAAAAAACATAACTCTTCTTTATAAACCCATTTTTTTCATAAAATTCATGTGCTTGACCTCTTTGTAACCCCGAAGATAAAACTATATTTTTACACATTCCTATCTTTGCATAATCTTGCAGATAATCAAGCATCATCTTTCCATATTTTTTCCCTCTATATTTTTCATCAGTAACCAAATCAAATATATATAAATGCCGTTTATGGTATAAATTTGTTTGAATTGCTACCCCTGCATAAGTGATAAGTTCTTCATCATCCATTATCCCAAATATTTTATATTCCATGGTTCTCATATCATATATTAAGTCTTCAAACTCTTTATAAGATAAATCAACTCTAAGTTGCGACACCACTTCATAAGCAGTTAAAAGCTCTTTTAAATCTAATTCTCTAATTTGCATAGAATATTTTATAATAAATTTGCTACAATGCAGTTAAATATGTCCATTTTTAAGGAATTTGTAATGTCTATAAAAAACTTTGAAGTGATTATTGTGGGTGCTGGAATCTCTGGAGCCGCACTAGCTTATGAACTTGCTAGATATACAGATATTAAATCAATAGGAATAATTGAAAAATATGAAGATGTTGCAACTTTAAATTCTAAAGGAACAAGTAACTCCCAAACTATACATGTTGGTGATATTGAGACAAACTATACTCTTGAAAAAGCAGCAATTACAAAACGTACTGCGAAGATGGTTGAAAAGTATTGCTTACAGTACAACTATCAAAATGACATAATGTTTTCTCATCAAAAGATGGCTTTAGGAGTAGGTAAAAAAGAAGTTGATTTTTTATTGCATCGCTATGAAGAGTTTTCTGAACTTTTTCCTTATCTTGAAATATGGGATAAAGAAAAGCTAAAAGAGTTAGAACCTCGTGTTGTGTTTGATGAAAATGGAAATGAACGTAAAGACGATATTATTGCCGTTGGTGCTAGAGATGAATGGACAACAGTCGATTTTGGAAAAATGACAAAATCACTGATTGAAAATGCAAAAAAACAAGATAATACCGAAGTAGACTTATTTTTAAATACTGAAGTTTTAGAAATTCAAAAGAGTAAGAAACGTGGTTATATAGTAAAAACAAAGAACACTACATACTATGCAGATTTTGTAGTTGTAGATGCTGGTTCATACTCTCTTTTTTTAGCACATAAGATGGGTTTTGGACTAGAACTTGGTTGTTTACCTGTAGCTGGTAGTTTTTATATGACAAACCAAAAAATGTTAAATGGTAAAGTTTATATGATTCAAAATCCAAAACTCCCTTTTGCAGCTCTTCATGGTGACCCTGATATTTTAGCTGATGAAAACACTCGCTTTGGTCCAACCGCATTAATGTTACCAAAATTAGAGCGTTATAAAAGTGGTACTACTTTAGACTTTTTCAAAACACTTCGTTTTGATTCTAAAATTGCAACAGCACTATGGAAACTTTTAAAAGAAAGTGATATTCGTAACTATATATTTAGAAACTTTCTCTTTGAAATTCCATTTCTTAACAAAAGGCTCTTCTTAAAGGATGCAAGAAAAATTGTACCAGGTCTTAAACTTGAAGAGTTTCATTATGCTGATGGTTTTGGTGGTATTCGTCCACAAGTACTAGATAAAGATAAACAAAAACTTATGTTAGGGGAAGCCTCTATCTTTACAGGAGAAGGTCTAATTTTCAACATGACACCATCTCCTGGTGCAACTTCATGTTTAGGTAATGCTGAGAGAGATTTAAAATATATTGTTCAGTACCTTGGTAAAGAATTTGATGAAGATAAATTTAATGATGAACTTACAGAGGGTGAGTACTGTGTCTTACCTGCACACCTTGAATCTAAAAAAGCTATTGTTAATCTTATTCGTGCTGAGATTCAAAGAACAGAAGAGAAATTTTTTGAAGAGGTTCATCCTGGTGAACCAGATAGAGACTTCTGGGATAAACCAAGTTCAAAATTAAAAATAAAAGAAGATAAATCAACAAACTAACAATAATCAAGTTTTAAACAACACTTCGATATAATCGCGAAAAAATAATAGGCATGCTCTTTGTGCTTAAGCGAGAGATACCCAATGGTAAATGTAAACAATTTAATTATGCGTTTTGGAAATAGAGTTTTATTTCAAGATATTAACCTTAAACTAGACCGTCATAAAAGATATGGTCTTATTGGTGCGAATGGTGCTGGTAAAACAACTTTTTTAAAAATTCTTGCTGGTCAAATTGATGAGTTTGAAGGTGATATCAGTGTTGAAAATGGTATTAAAGTTGGTGTTTTAGGACAAAATCAATTTGCTTTTGAAGATTACACAATTTCAGACGCTGTTCTTTTTGGTAACAAAAGACTATATGATGCTATTAAAGAAAAAGAAGATCTTTATATGACTGGTGATTTTGAAGATGATGCTACAAATAATCGTCTAGCTGATTTAGAAGTTATCTCTGTTGAAGAAGACCCAACTTATGAGTACGATGTAAATATCGGTAAAATATTAGAAAATGTTGGTATTCCTGTTGAAAAGCATCAAGAACTTATGAGCACACTTGATAGTGCCGATAAATTCAAGGTACTTCTTGCACAAGTTCTCTACCCTAAACCAGATGTACTATTTCTCGATGAGCCTACAAATAATCAAGATATTGAAACTATTACTTGGTTAGAAAACCAGCTTAAACGCCACGAGGGAACTCTAGTTGTAATCTCTCACGA
>JAFLJV010000137.1 GCA_022712845.1 Sulfurimonas sp.
ATAATTTTGTTAGTGAAACACCCACTCCAATAGCAAAAATTCGTCCAAGACTTGTTGTTGGTGGTGATTTAGATGGTAGTCACTTAGATATTCCCTCATATATGAGGCAACAACAAGATTAGATTTTATTGAGAAGTTAAATTTTATAAAGTTTAAAAATCTAACTTCTCAATTTTTAGAATTCTAAATTTTGTAAGCTCTTTATTTTCTTCAAGCCCTAACTTTTTAGCACCCTCTTTTGATATTCTTTGAACTCCTAGTGTTAATACTAATCTATCACCTTTTTTAACTAAGCAAATAAATTATGGTATTGATATATATCAGTTGTTATTCAAAATATTTAACTAGTGCATCTTGATTTATAAACTTTGTTTTTACATTTATTATCTCTTGATCTTTAAAGAATTTTAAAATTCTAGATAATGTCTCAGGTGAAACTCCTAGTATCTCTGCTATTTCTATATTTTTAGTATCAAAAAAAGCATCTGAATGATTATATATATACTTTGCTACTCTCTCACGTGAATCTAAAACTAGATTTGTAGAGATTATATTTTCTAAATTTTTAATTTTTTTAATTAATGATGTTTGAATATTAAATGCCATATTTGGGTTTGAAAAAATAATTCCTTTTAATTTTTCAAAATCAATTTTTAAAACTTCTACATCACTATATGCTTTTGCAGTGGCTGGATATGGTATCTCTTCAAAATTTGCAACTTCACCAATAAGCTCATTTTCATGAAAATATTTTAATACAATCTCTTTATGACTTGATGATGTTTTATAAAGTTTTATAACACCTTTAGCTAAAAGATATAAATATTTTGACTCATCACCTTCATAAAATACTATATTATTTTTAGCTACTTTTTGTACTGTTGTAAAGTTTTCTATCTTATTTATTGTGTCTTCATCTATATTTTTAAAAAGAACTATATTTTTTATATACGTTTTCATTTTTAAATCTCCTAAAAATTATAAGTTTTTCTTAAAGTAATACACCATTTTTTGTATAATACACTATTATAATTAATGATAATAACATAATATAAAAAGAATTAAAAATAAGTGATATTTTATAGTTTTTTATTGATTTTTTTAACAATGCAACACTTAAACCATAAAATGTACCAATAAAAAGCAATAAGTATATCAAATAGCCTATATGGTTATACTCACTCTTTAAAAAACATAATGGACAATGATGAGATGGAAGCTCATAAATATATGTACCAAAAAAAGCTATTAACGTTATAAGAGCTGTAATTATAAATATAATATTTGATAATGCAAATAGATATCTATTTTTTAAAAAATAAAAAATAATTATTAGGAAAAAGTTACCGTAAAAAATACTTAATAATATATTAGTATTTAGTGAGAAAATAGTTGAAATAGCTGAGGCTGAAGAACTAGAAAATATACTTGAACAACAATTAACTAGCTTATTGATATCAATTGAGTAAAACATTATCCCCTCTAAAGCAATTTCAACCATAAAAAAGAGATATAAAACTATAAAAATCCCAAACTTAAGTTTTGTATATGGCTGCTTTTCATCTTTGATATCTTGCTGATGTAGTTTTAACCAGTAAGCAAATAGATAAAGATTAAGTATTTTTAAAACTATAAGATAAGTTCCATACTCTGTAGCATTTATAACTCCAGCTGAACACATTGCACCAGTTAAGATATTTGATAATTTATCAAGTGTGAATATAAAAAATAAAAATAGTGGGATTTTTATAAAAAATATGTACTTTATAACTATGGCATTTAAAAAACTATATTTTTCTAATTGGTATTGCTTCTCACTTATTGAACTTATATCCCAATTTAGATATATTTTAACACTTAAAATAAATGCTATTGTTGCAAATATAACAAATAAAATATTTAAAATACTTAGTGTTAAAACTTCAGGAGTAAGAAGCATTAAGAGATACTTCCTTGATACATCTCTATCTCTTTATCTACTATATCAATATTAAAAAATAGAGGATCATGTGTTGCAATGATGATAGTTTTACCTTGAGATTTTAACTCTTTTAAAATTTCTATAAAAGATAAAGAAAGCTTCTCATCTAAGTTTGCTGTAGGTTCATCTGCTAAAATAATTTTAGGAGAGTTTATATTTGCTCGTGCAATTGCAACTCTTTGTTGCTCACCACCTGATAAATTTTTTACTAAAACATCCTCTTTATGCTCTATATGAAACATCTTTATCACATCTTGAAGTTTAGTATTTAAAGTATCTGTATTTAAGTTCATAGGAACTAGTGGTAAAATAATATTATCTCTTACACTTAGAGAATTTATAAGGTTATATTTTTGAAATATAAACCCTATGTTATTTTGTCTAAAATCAGATGCAAAATTATCAGAGAGTTTTGAAATTCTTTTAGAATCAACTATAACTTCACCAGATGTAGGTTTACTTAAAGCCGCTATAAGTGAGAGTAAAGTACTTTTTCCACTTCCACTAGAGCCTTTTATAATTACTACTTCACCCTCACCTATTTTTAAATTTATATTTTTTAATGCTGTTATTGTATTGTTTTTATTAATTTCATATTTTTTTGTTATGTTTTTTAACTCTATCATCTTATAACCTCATCAGCTTCAAGTGTGGCACTTCTCCAAGATGGAATTATAGTTGCAGCTATATATATTGGCACACTTAGAAAAAAGACAAGAGCAAGAGTTTGTATATCTAAAACAAATGGAAGTTCAAATGCTGGTTTTAACTCTGAGTAACCTATAAATATATTTTTAAGTAATGGAGCTTGAAAAATATATACAAATGCAAAAGAGAGTAATAAACCTAAAAGATATGCAAAAAATGAAACTATGAATCCTTCATAAAACTTAGCCTTTAAAACATCTTCAACTCTCCAACCTATAGCCTTTAGTACCCCTACCTCTCTTTTTTCTTCACTACTAAGTCCACTTAACTTATCATATATAATTATAAAAAATGTAAAAAGTGAGATAACAAAAAGAGCTAAAAACAGACCACTTTTATAATTAAAAATATTTTGATAACTTATTTTTAAATCATCTTTAGTTATCACTTTAGTATCTGGATATTGTTGTTTGATTTTTTGAGCTATTGTTGCTATTTCATCAATATTTGGAATTTTTACAACTATATCAGTTGCAAGTGAGGGTTCCATATCAAAAATTTCTCTAGCATTATCTATACTCATCACTATCATATCATTTGACTCTAACTCTGTATCAGCACTAAAAACACCAGATATTTCCATCTCTTTTATACTACCATCTGGCTTTATAAAGTTAAAATACTCTTTGTAGTAGTTTTTACTCATTATACGCTTTACGCCTTTTCCTATGAGCATGGAGTTTTTATTAAAATCTAATATTATTGCAACTTTTTCTAAAGTATCTTTATACTGCTCTTCATATTCATCAATCCCAACAATACTAAAGTTGGTTTTAGCATTATAAAAATAGTAATATCCCCAAACTCTAGGGATAGCACTACTAACACCAGTAATATTTAAAAGATCCTCTGCAATATCAACATCAATATCATAATGACGTCCAGCTTTAGATTTTTGAACTATTATCTCAGGGAGTGAATTTAGTGTAGTGTTAAGTTCATGTTTTATAGAGTTTGTTATAAAAAATACTGAGCTTAGTAAAAATATTAAAATTGTTAAAATCGTAGTTATAAAAATAGTTTTATATTTTTGCCTAAAAAGGGAATTTATTGCATACTCTACTAAGTAGATATTTATCTTAGAACTCATTGTTACTCTTAATAGTTGAATGAGAGTACACAAATGAAGATGCTTGATTTTCTCTTAACACTCCATCATCACTATATATAGAAAAAACATCACTTAAGCTTCTATGTCTAACGTATTTTGTATCTGTTAATATTGCTAAGTCTGGCATACTTGATAATTTTACAAATAATAATTTGGTATTTAACATCTTTTGAGTTGTACTTTTAGTAGAGTATATATAGATACCTTCTATACATAACAATATTAAAAGACTCATAAAGCTTAATAAAACTATTCTACTCTTTTTATTCATCTAGTTTGTATATTTCCTTTTTATTTATCTCACTAAATTTTAAAATTTTAAGTGCTTTATGGTCAATACTAAATACCTCTGCCTCACTTCTACTCTTAAAAGGTATCAATTCATCACCCATAGGACCATAAACATCACTACCAACTACAAAATAAGCTTTGTGAGCGTTTATAACATCTTGTGAATAATAATCTGTAACTAAAATTTTAGAGATATTATCTGTATTCAAAAAATAATATTTCATCATATCTTTTACACCATCAAAGGTATAGTGAGTATCTCCATAGTAAATTTGTGCTGCCCATTTTTTATATTTATAAACAAACATACCACAAATTGGGCATTTATCATCTTTAGTTATTTCAATTGTATCATTATTTTTTTTCTCTGTAGATAAGTAGCTAAAAAGTGATTGTTTTTGTTTGTCATTAAGAGATTTACACTGATTTGATTTTTTATAATTTTGAATATTTGTATTTTTTTGACAAGCTTTGTGAAAAATTTTTTCACCTGTATAGTACATCTTTAGTAGTTTCTTATCTGTTAAAGTAGTTTTTTCTTCGAAGTTTTTTGCATCTAGATTTATAAATGTAGTGGTTAAAATAACCATAAGAGATAAAATTATATTCATAAATATAATTTTACCCTAATTTAATGGTTATTTAAAAAAGTCTAGAATATATATTTAATTCCTAACATTACACCTTGACCTCTAGTACTAATAACATCAGCATGTTCTACTTCAAATACAACTTCCATATTATCAGCAAATCCATACTCTATACCAGCAGCAAAAACATTACCATTTACAGTATCTTTAAAACCATTTTTTGAAAGTTTTATTACTTCATACTCATATGCATGTCCAAATTTTGCAAAACCACGTAGATGACCAGTAATAACTCTTGAATATACAAGAACTACACCATAAGTTGTATATTCTGCATCACCATTGTATGTTTTTCCATCTGCGTAATAATAATGAGAGATATCAGCTTCTGCATAAGATAATACTACTTCTAAAGCTATATTTGACGTTAATGCATACCCTATATCAATACCTATACCAGCTCCAGCATCACCATCATAATCTTTACCATTATGTACAGTTTTATCACCTACTATCATTAATGCTTTTGGAATAATATAAAAACCTGTACCACCACCTGCATTTGCACTTTGAGATAGTGCTAAAAGTGCTACTGCACCAACTAATATTTTACTTAATATATTTCTCATTTAAATCCCCTGTTTTTTATTCTTTTTTGAATGGCTTATATTATAGTATAAATTATAATATTCACTTGATAAGAAACAAATAAGAATAAATTAACAAAACAACTTATAAATTGCTACTAAATTACACACTACAAATATATAGTTTTTTATTGAAAATTTACTATTTAATAAGTAATTTATTTTTTTACATGTATACTCAAATTTAACTTAAAGGACTTAAATGCGTATTTTTCTTATAATGGCAATATTTATAACAAGTGTTTATGCTAATATATTTAGCAATAAAGAACAATCTGATGCTGCTGCTTATATGGAGGCTCTAAAAGATTTAATTGTATCTACACAAAGAACAAGAGGTGTTACAAGTGCTTACCTAAATGGAAACCACTCAGCAATAGTTGTTATATACTCACATAGAGAAGATATGAAAAAAGCGATAGGAAGAATGGAAGCTTTACCTCTTTCATCAGACCCTATAATAAGTGACAGAGCAACTGCACTAAGCTTATCATTGATAAAACTAAATCAAGAAGCACTTGAAATCACTCCTAAAGAATCGTTTGATCGCCATTGTGAAAATATTGCTCAAGCACTTATGCTTGCTCAAACTGTAAGCAAAAAAGGTTTCCAAAACTTAAATGCTTTTAGTAAAAGTGCTTCTAGTATTATGCTTGAAACTATTTTACCACTCTCAGAATCTCTTGGTCAATTACGTGCACTTGGTAGTGGTATAGCAGCTAAAAAAGATTCTACAAAAAATGATAAATATAAAATAAAAGCATTACTTCAAAAAATAAAATCACTTAGTGCTAAATTACATGAGGATATAACTACTATCGCACATAAATACAAGAGTAAATATGATTTAAAGCTAGATGAAGAGTTAGTCAAAGTTGAAAATATTATAAAAACATTTTCAAAATTTACAAAAAAAGAACTACTAACAGAAAATATTTCTCTTGATTCTATGACCTACTTTGATGAGGGAACAAATACTGTTGATAGTGTAATTCGCCTTTTTGATATAAATGCTAAAGCGATTAAAGAAGATTCAAAAGGATGGTTTTAAGAGCGTCTAAGAAGCATTAATCTTCTTATAAAGAGTACAAGAAGTGCAACAGCTAAAATCTTAAAATCTAACTCACTTGCCATATGAAGATTTAAGAAAGTATCACTCTGCGTTGCTTCAGGACCTATTGCTTGCATAGAAAGAATCTTTGGTGCATAAACTCCACTAAACATAAATGA
>JAFLJV010000271.1 GCA_022712845.1 Sulfurimonas sp.
GGATATGATGGAACAAATTTTAAATCAATCTGCTCATGGTGAACAAATAGCTGCTTTTTTACTAGGTTGGAGACTTAAGCCTGAAACAACTGATGAATGTAAAGGTGCTGTAGAGGTTTGTGACTCATTTATAACAACTACTACTATAGAAAACTCTATAGAACTTGGATACCCTTATGATGTCAAAGCAAAAAATCCATATATATTTCCACTGGTTGCAAAAGTTTTACAAGATTTTGGACTAAGTATAGTTGTTAATGGAGATAAACTAACTCCAGCAAAAGGTGGAATTACAGTTAAAGAAATTTGCTCAAGAATTGAACTAAATTCTAATGCTCACTATTTTGATCGTGCAGATTTTTTTAAAGAGATGCATAACCTAAGTGAGATTAGAATGAGACTGGGACTTCGTACAGGTTTAAATACAATTGAAAAACTTCCTCGTGTAGCAAATAGTGAATATGCAATAACTGGAGTATTTCATAAACCATATGTTAAAAAATATATAGAAATTTTTGCTTCAAGATATAAAAAGTTTGCTCTTATTCAAGGAAATGAGGGAACTCCTGAGCTTTTTTCTAAAGGCAGGCTATGGGTTACAAATGAAAATACTGTAGAAGAGTTTAAAGTAGATCCTGAATTTTATGGCATAAACTATACAAAATCTAAAGAGAGTATATCTTTAGAAGAATCTATAAATCAGTTAAATAATCCATCAGATGGGTATCTAAAATTAGCAAAGCTAAATGCTGCTGTTTATATGTTTATAGCAGATAAGGCTAAAAGTATTGATGAAGCATTTGAAAAATTAAACTAATATGGATAAATTCTCAAACCATGTAAAAAATATCTTACATGGTTTCTTTTTAGCGATTGGTACAACAATCGCTGAACCTTCAACTATACTACCTCTTATTGTAAACTACTTTGGTGGTAGCTCACTTCTTGTAGGTTTCTTTGCAGCACTTCTTCGTGGTGGTGCAGTTATGGTACAACTCTTTGCAGCCTTTCATGCACAAACTTACCAATTAATGTTGCCATATCTTCGTCGTGTCTTTTTTATACGCTTTTTGTCATGGTTTTTTATAGGTATCTCTATTATCCTCTTTGGTGAAAACCACCCAAATATAACTCTTACGACTATTGGTATTGGTTTATTCATATTTTCTTTTTCTGCTGGTTTTGCTGCTATATATTTTAGAGATATTATGGGTAAAATATTTTCACATAAATTTCGTGGTAAAACTATGGCTTATCGCCAATTTTTCGCAGCTATTGGTGGTTTAGTTAGTGGAGCTTTGGCTGCTTGGATATTAGAATCATTTGAACCACCTTATAGCTATGGTTATCTTTTTATAATTAGCTCCTTTCTTATGGGATTTGGATATCTGGCTTTCTCTTTAGTTGATGAACCTATTAAAGAAGAAGTATCTAAAAAAGAGAAGTCATTTAAAGAGTTTTTACATAATTCTCATAAACTACTAATAGCTGATCGTGATTTACAAACACAAATCAAAACTTTTCTCTTTGCTTATGGATATCTTATTGCTCTACCCTTTATCATTCTTGATGCTCAACAAAAAATAAATTTAGATGGCGTAGCAATAGGTTCTTTAATTACAACTCAAATGATTGGAGCGATGCTTAGTAATTTTTTATGGGGAAAACTTAGTGGAAGTGGACTAAATAGATTAACAACACAAATTTCAATATCTATGCAGATAATTGCTGTTGTTTTAGCATTTAATGCATCCTCTCTTTATGAATATATGATTATTTTCTTTTTAGTTGGTGCAGCTATTGACGGAAACAGAATTGCATCTGGAAATCTCATACTAAAATTAGCACCAGCAAATAAAAGACCAGTTTATATAGCTCTTCAGATGAATATTGTATCTTTAGGGATGTTTTTCTCTATTGTAGGGGGAATAATTTTACACTTTTTAAACTATAGTGTTCTTTATAGTAGTGCAATAGCTATCCTGCTTTTTGCACTCTATTTTTCTTTTAAACTAAAGGATTAAAGTCCATAAAAAGTTTTAACAAAGATTCTTTCTTTTTCTGTTTCTATAAATATTCTTGCAACAGTTTGGTTATTTTCACCTTTTATTAAAACATCATTGTTTTCAATACTGAGATATTCTTTACCCCATTTTTGCTCAAGCTCATCAAGTCTATGAAAAACTTCTTTAGAACTTGGACTCTCTTTTTCACCTGTTCTTTTGTCAACTATATAAAGACCACCAATTTTTTTATCCAATATATAGGGGGTGTATACTTTTATAGCTTCATATATACGAGCCTCTTTTGCATCAGGCATTGCTCTATTAAGTGAGACAACCCCTAAAATTAAAAATGCTGTAAAAAATCCAAAGATTAACGCTTTTTTTATATTCATTTATTACTCCAACTGTTTATATAATCTTGTGCTTTTTTATCAAGCATCTTCATTCTCTCTTTACCTTTTGGCAAAGTTTTTCTTAAATTTTTCATCTCTACTAAAAATTCACTAATCCCTGTTGGAATTAATTTTTGCAGATATATTCTTAAATGTTTCGCCATTGCAGGAGATGCCCCTGATGTTGAAATGGCAATAGTTAAATCATCTTTTTTAACATAAGAGGGAAAGATAAAATCACAATAATCTACTGAGTCAACAGAGTTACATAAACAATTATATTGCTTTGATTCATCAAATATTTCTGCTTGAAGTGGGATATCATCAACAGCAACTATTACAATTGCAAAATCTTTAATATCACCAACCTCATAAGCTCTTTTTTCAAAATGTAAATTATTTTCATTTATCATTTTACTCATATCATCTGATAAATCAAGTGATATTACAGAGATGTCTGAAGTGAAATCTAAAAGATGTTCTAGCTTCTCATAAGCTATATATCCACCACCTACAATAAGTATTTTTTTATTATCTAGTTTTAAAAAAGCTGGGAAATAACTCAATTGTTCTCTTTTAGTAATTTATTTACGACATAATATCATAGTTTTTTTAAATCTCTTATTGACAAGTATCAACTTGTATTAATTGAAATTAGATTACAATCGACAAAATTAAATTATAAACGGAACTATATATAATATGAAAGACGAAATTTTATCAAGAATCCAAAAAAGATTTCCTTTAGTGGCAAAACCATTTAAAGCAATTGCAGATGAATTAAATATGAGTGAAGATGAAGTTCTCTCTATTTTACAAGAACAAAAAAAGAATAAAATAATTCGTCAAACATCAGCAATATTTGATACTAAAAGATTAGGTTATATATCATCTTTAGTAGCATTTAAAATTTCTGAAGATAAAATAGATGCTGCTGTAAAGATTATAAATTCACATCCAGGAATCTCTCATAATTATGAAAGAAACCATGATTTTAATATCTGGTTTACTCTTGGCGTTGCACCTGATTCTAAATTAGGTTTAGATAAAACTTTAGAAATTTTAGCAAAAAAAACAAAAGCAGATGATTATATTATGCTTCCAACTCTAAAGCTATTTAAAATCAATGTTAAGTTAAATACAACTGGAAAAGATGAAAAAAAAGAAAAAGTTAAAAAAGTTATCCATCGTGAAATAGAAATGACTCCTCTTCATCATGCAATTGTAAAACGTGCTCAATATGATATAGATATGATAAGTGAGCCATTTAAAAATATAATTGATGAATTAGACATAGATTATGATACATTTTTTGGAATTTTAAAAGAGCTTCAAGAAGCTGGTGTTATGAGAAGATTCGCATCAATTCTAAACCATAGAAAAGCAGGTTTTTCTGCAAATGCCATGGTTGTTTGGGATATAGATGAAGGTAAGAAGGGTGAAGAGATTGGTGCAAATGCAGCTACTTTTTCTGCAGTTAGCCACTGTTATCTTCGTCCAAAATATGAAAACTGGCCATATAACCTTTTTACAATGGTTCACGGAAAGACTAAAGAAGAAACAAATGGCATAATTGCAGATATGGCAAAAGAGATTGACTCAAAAAGCCATATGCCACTTTATAGCTCAAGAGAGTTTAAAAAAGTACGCATAGAATACTTTACACCTGCTTTTGAAGCTTGGGAAGAAAAATATACTAAATAAAAGAGAGTTAAAATGGAACGTTTTATAGAATTAGAAGCAGCATATATGGTCATTGGCGTTTTTTTGCTAATAATTACTGCATTTGTAACAACAAGAGATTTTGTACCAAGAAGATCTTTTAAATGGGGTATGTCTCTTGTTAGTGGTTTTATTCTTCTCATGATTGTAACACACTATAGTGTAACAACATCTAGAATGGTAGAAGTAAAAGAGAGCTTTCATGCAGGTGAGATTATAATTTGTGAAAATAAAATGCGTCGTACTATTTCAAAATCTGTTTTATTATCTCTAGAATTAGGATGGAAGGTAGAAGCTGACCTTTTTACAAATCCTGATTATGAAAGAGATTTTCATACCTCAAGATGTCTTGAATGGATGGGGAGTGAAGCACAAATAGAACAAGAAAAAAATGATAGATTTAAACTTGAAAAAGAAGCAGGATAAATTATGGCAACGCTAAAACGCTACGCGCTTGCATTGTTTTTTCTTCTTTTTGTTGTTGGACTAATGATACTTGGAACTATGGGTGTAAAAAGTTTTAGCGATAAAATGGTTAGAGATGCAAATATACAAGATGTAAGTAAACCTAGAGGGGAGCATTTATTAAAATGAGTTTAGCAATAGTACTAGCAGCCGCAATAATTCTTTCTTTAATTTTTCACTTTATAGGTGTTTATGCAGATGCAAAAAAAACTATTTGGACTATGCTTGTTTTTGTATGGGCAATAGCAATTGGCACAGCGATGAATGAAATTAAACCTGGTGGATATAAAAGCATAGAAAAAATGAAAGGTCAGTTCGCTGATACTGATGCTCTTATAGATGAAGCTATGCCTGAAATTTCACTGTATGAGATGATAAGTATTAAAAAGAGCTACCTTATTAATAACCCTAAAAAATAGATGTCTAAAACAGTTGGAATTATAGGATGTGGTTGGTTAGGTAAACCTCTCTACGAAGAACTATCTAAAAGTTTTTTAGTAGAGTGTTTCTCTCGTGACACAACTAATGATACCTCCTCTTTTTGGCAAAGTGATACTATAGTAATTGCTATAAACACTAAAGACAACTACTTACAAACACTTCAAAAAATTGCACAATTATCTAAACCTACCTGTAACCTTGTCTTAATGAGTTCAACCTCTGTTTATAGAGAGTTTGATGAGAAAATTGATGAGAGTGTAAAGATAACAAAAATAGCCTTGCAAAGAGAAGCTGAAAAATTATTACAAAAGCTTAAAGATAATACTTTAATTTTAAGACTTGGTGGTCTTATGGGTGAAACTAGAGTTGCAGGAAGATGGAAAACAGCCTCTACTTTTAGTGATGGTGTAGTTAACTATATTCATAGAGATGATGATGTTATAAATATTACAAAAAAAATAATTGAAAATAATGTTACTAGTGGTATTTATAATCTTGTAGCACCTGAGCATCCATTGCGTTCGGAAGTTCATAAAAAGAATAGAGAGGCTATGGGGCTTGAGCTTGGGACTTTTAATGGCATGACAAAAAGAGAAGTTGTATCGGATGCTTTAGTTAAGAAGTTGAACTATACTTTTTTGTATCCTGATCCGCTTGGGTTTTGGGATTAATTTATATACTTTTACTTTGGCATGCATACGTAAAATATAATAATATAAGTTACTCTCTCTCATTCTTTTTTTAAGCAAAAAAAGAACCAAAAATGCTTTGCAGAAGTCTCAAAGCTCTGCGAGTTCCTAAAACAAAACCATTTTTGTTTTAGCTTTTCGAGGTCTGCAAGAATACGCATGAATTTTTTATGATATCAAATACAATTATGGAAATATACATATCTTTAATTTAAGTTATAAATTTACTAACAGTTTATATTCTTTATAAAGTATATTATTTTCAGCAAAATTCAAACACTCAACATGCACTTACCATAAGTCGCCCATAAAGTGACGATTCGTATGTGCGATTTTTTATTTTACTTTTTTGTAAAAAAAGTGATGAAAAAAGCCATTATTGTTACTAAATTTCAAACTTAATTATAAACACTTAAAACTATGAGAAATTATATTTACATTATCTAAAATTAATTACACCGAGCTAATACCGCAAAATCAATCTCTTCTTGCCTTTTATCAGCAACTTTTTTATCATCTTCAAAATTACCACTACTAAAGATAATACCCTCACTTACATTTATAATGCACCCTTTCATTCCAGGTATACACTCTTTTTTTAGTAGCTTACAGTAACCTTTATCGTCATGTTGACATGTCCAACCCATAGATTAGAATCCTTTAGTTTATTAGTACTAAAATTATAGTACAATTTTTCAACAAAACTCATAAACAAAAGAGCAGATATGCAGTATAAGCAATTAGATAAAGTAGGTATAGTTGATTATCTTAAAAATATAAAAGAAGTTATGGATTTTTTTACATCTGAAGATATAGAAGCTGATGAGATAGGCGATGGAAATTTAAACTTTGTATATTTAGTTAAGTCAATTGAAAATCCTTCAAAAGCTCTAATAGTAAAACAAGCTGTTCCCTATCTAAGATGTGTTGGAGAGGAATTTCCTCTTGGTCGTGAGCGAATGACATTTGAGATAAGAGCACTTAAAAAATTCTACAATATATTCCCTAACTTTGTACCTAAAATATATCACTCAAGTGAGGATATGAGCTTGGTTGTTATGGAGTATCTATCTAATCATATTATTATGAGAAAAGGGTTAATAGATAAAGTAAAGTATCTAAACTTTTCTGAGCATATCTCAACATATATGACTGCTACACTTTTTTATACTTCATCTCTTTCATTAAACAGCAGTGATAAAAGAGAGTTGGTAGATAAATTTAATGCAAACAAAGAGCTTTGTAAACTAACTGAAGACTTGGTATTTAGTTTTCCTTTTATGGAGCATGAAACAAATGATAATGATAATGTAAAAGACAATCCACTATCAACTAAACTTTTTGCAGATACAGAGTTTAAAGAGAGAGTTTTATGTTTAAAATATAAATTTATGACTCAAAATGATGCTCTATTACATGGTGATTTACATACTGGTTCTATTATGATTAATGAAGATGAAACTTATGTTATAGATCCTGAATTTGCATTTGTTGGTCCTTTTGGTTTTGATGTTGGTGCACTTTTAGCAAACTTAGTTAACAATTATATCCATCATAGTGTAGTTACAAAAGATGAAGATTTTAAAGAGTGGTTATTAAAAACTATAAAAGAGACTTTAGATAAATTTAGCCAAAAGTTTTTAAAATTTTGGAGTGAGTGTAATGATTCTGCTCTATTAGTTGAAGGTTACCTTGATGATGAATCTCTAAAAAATTATAAAAATAGATTTGTAAAAAACATACTAAAAGATAGTGTTGGATTTGCTGGGTGTAAGATGGCAAGAAGAGTTTTTGGTGTTGCTGGAGTTGAAGAGATTCGAGGGATAAAAGATGTGACTTTAAGAAATGAAGCTGAAACCTTAACTCTAAAAATTGCAAGAGAGTTTATAATGAAGTATGACAAAATAAACAGTAGTGATGAGATAGTGGAGATTATAAAAAATGCAAGGTAAATACAAAGCTTTATGGTTAAATGATGATGGATATTTAGAAGTAATAGATCAAAAAAAACTTCCCTTTGAGTATGAGACAATAGTACTTAAAACTACAGATGAAGTTGTTCTTGCTATAAAAGATATGACTGTTCGTGGAGCAGGTGTTATAGGAAGTGTTGCAGCTTTTGGCATATATATAGCTTGTTTGGAAACCCAAAGTAATTATGAATCCATACTAGCAAAAGCCAAACAAATAAGAGAATCTCGCCCGACTGCTGTAAATCTCATGTGGGCAGTTGATAAGATGATGAACCTTTTAAAAAACTCAAACAACTTAATAGAAGATGCAAAAAAATACGCAATAGAATTAAATGATGATGAAGCTAGAGAGAGTCAAAAAATAGCAGAATATGGCTGTGATATCATAGAAGATATTTTGAAACAAAAAAACAAAAAAACTATAAATATTTTAACTCACTGCAATGCTGGATGGTTAGCAGTTATAGATGAAGGAACAGCTCTAGCACCAATCTATGAAGCCAAAAAAAGAGGGATAGATGTGCATGTATGGGTTGATGAAACAAGACCTAGAAATCAAGGAGCCTCACTTACTGCATGGGAGCTTACAAAAAGTGATGTGAAACATACAATAATCGCAGATAATACTGGTGGCCACTTAATGCAAAGGGGCATGGTGGACATGGTAATTACTGGAGCTGATAGAGTAAGTGCAAATGGTGATGTGGCAAATAAAATAGGAACTTACTTAAAAGCATTAGCTGCAAAAGATAATGATATACCTTTTTATGTAGCCATCCCAGCTTCAACTTTTGACTTTGACATAATAGATGGTGTAAAAGATATTCCCATAGAATTAAGAAGTGAAGATGAAGTTAAATATATAAAAGGTATAGATAGCAGTGGAGTAATTCGCGAAGTTTTGATAACTCCAAAAGATTCACCTGCAATTAACTACGGTTTTGATGTGACACCAGCAAGACTTATAACTGGGCTTATAACAAACAAAGGGGTTTGTGAGGCAGACTTCGATAAAATTCAACAAACATTTAGAGGGTAATATTTTGACAAGTTTATACAACGATAAAGAAGCAGCAAGTTACAAAACAGATTTAGATTTAAGAGTTTATACATCAAGGTTATTAGGGCAAGATAGCTCTTTAGTTTTACATGGTGGGGGAAATACTTCTGTAAAATCTACTGCTACAAATCTTTTTGGAGAGGTTGAAGATATACTTTATGTTAAGGGTAGTGGTTGGGATTTAGCTACTATTGAAGCTGAGGGGTTTGCTCCTGTTAAAATGGAAATGCTTTTGAAGATGGCAGAGTTAAAAGAGTTAAACGATCCTGATATGGTTAAGTATCAGCGTCTTGCTATGACAAATCCATCAGCACCCAATCCATCAGTTGAAGCGATACTTCACGCTATTATCCCTTTTAAATTTGTTGATCATACTCATACTGACGCTGTTGTGACTATCACAAATACAGAGGGTGGTGAAGATAAGATAAAAAAGCTTTATGGTGATAAAGTACTAATTATTCCTTATATCATGCCAGGATTTGTTCTTGCTAAACTGATATATGATATGACTAGAGATATTGATTGGAGTAAACTAGAGGGGATGGTTCTTATGAATCATGGTCTTTTTACTTTTAATGATGATGCTAAAAAATCTTATGAAAAAACTATAGAGTTAGTTGATAAAGCTGAGAAATATTTAGCAAACAACGGTGCTGTTTTAGATATTAAAGAGAGTAGCTCAAATATAGAGTTATTAGAATTAGCAAAAATTAGAGCTGAGGTATCAAACCTAAAAGGTAAAGCAACTATATCTATACTAAATAATTCTAATGAGGCAATAAACTTCTCACAACAAAACTTACAAAAAATTGCAACTCAAGGTCCACTTACGCCTGATCATGTAATTAGAACCAAAAGAATTCCAGCTATTTTAGGTAATGATTTTAAAACTGATTTAGCAAATTATGTAAAAGAATATAAAACATATTTCCAAGATAATAAAACAGATGAGATTCTACTAAATCCTGCTCCAAACTTTGCTATTTTAAATGGTAACGGAATTTTATCTTTTGGAGCAAATACAAAAGAAGCAAATATTATCAAAGATATAAATGATCATACTTTCGAGGCTATTTTAAAAGCGGAAAAACTTGGTGGTTATAAAGCTCTAAGTGCTGCAAATATATTTGAGGTTGAATACTGGTCACTTGAACAAGCAAAACTTAAAAAAAGTGGAAGTGCACCAGAATTTAATGGGAAAGTTGCACTTATAACTGGAGCTGCAAGTGGGATAGGTTTAGCAATAGCTAAGATGTTAAACTCTCGTGGTGCAGCTATTATAGCACTAGATATTAATCCTGAAGTGGAATCAATCTTTTGTAAAAAAGATGCTATTGGTGTGAAGTGTGATTTAACATCAAGTGAGGATATACAAAACGCTATATCTGTTGCAATTAAGAGTTTTGGCGGGGTAGATATAGTTGTAAGTAATGCTGGCATTTTTACACCAAGTGAAAATCTTGATATATTAAGTGATGATAATTGGCAAAAAAGTATGGATATTAACCTCACTTCACACCAAAAACTCATAAAATATACAGCTCCATTTTTAAAACTAGGAATTGATAGTGCAATAGTGATGGTAGCTTCTAAAAACTTCCCAGCTCCTGGAAAAGGTGCAGCAGCTTATAGTGTTGCAAAAGCTGGACAAACTCAACTCGCAAGAATCGCAGCTCTTGAGCTTGGTGAATTTGGTGTAAGAGTAAACACACTTCATCCTCACGCAGTGTTTGATACAGCTATTTGGACTGATGAAGTTTTAACTAATCGTGCTAAAGCTTATGGGATGAGTGTTGATGAGTATAAAACAAACAATGTACTCAAAACAGAGATAAAATCAGATAATGTTGCAGAATTAGTATGTGCTATGGCAGGAAAACCATTTAGTAAAACTACTGGTTCTCAAGTTGCCATAGATGGTGGAAGTGATAGAATAATCTAAACACTTCTAATAAAAAATTCGTACTTTTTTAGGATGTCTTATAGAGTATTTGTATTCAAATACTCTACTTACTTCTGAATCAAGTGATATAAACAACTCTAGTTTTCCAATCTTTTTATCATAAGAAAAAGCCACTTTTTTTCTATCATTTTTTATGATTTCCCATACTTCACTAAACTCCACTTCTATATCTTCATTTGTAGATACTGGTATTCTTTCAATTATTTTTAACTTTTTATGATTTTTTGAGAGATTTGATAAAGTAAGTTTAAAACCATTTGTTATAAGTGTATCAGAGTTGATAAATCCTTTACTTTGAGAAAAATTAGGAATACTCTTTTTATTTACTTCAATATCATACTCTTGAGCAATATTTATAATTAAATTCTTTCCATCTCGTCTGGGGTATATTTTTTTTGTTTTTAAATCATTATATATCAGATTTATATTATTACTCTCTAGAACTGTTTTATATGGGATAGTTACCACTTCAAAAACTTTTTTTTCCCATACATTCCATTGTAATACTTTTGATATCTCAATTTTTTGTTCCTCTACAGTATACTTTTTGTTAAGTCCATTAGATACTAAAGTAAAGTTATCAATCTTATAATAACGTGTAGATTCTTTTTTTGCGATAAGTGCTGCAGAAGTTATCATTTCAATGTCATAACTAATTTTTCTTGAAATACTTGATTTTTTAGTATTTTTTTTATTTATATCTCGTTGTGATATTTTTCTAGGGATAAAAGCAAAATTAGGAGAGAGTCCTGATAATCGTCTATCTATCACTTTTGCTTGAGAGTTTTTTATATCTATTCCAGATCTATTGTTTAGTACAATATTGTGATTTATAATATTTTGATCAATATTTAAATCATACTCACTAAAAAAATCAATACCTCTAAACTCAATATTAACTATATTTTTTGGTTTTTTTTCAAAATAATATGCATCTTGTGTTGGGCTTGATTTTTTATTTTTTTCAATTATCAATAAATTTTGGTTAGCTTTTATATCATTTGATATGTTTGCTATTTTATTACTAACTATTTCCACAAAGTAGATAGTCTGTTCAGGATTATTTATTTTAATAGATAATTTTGTTAATGATAAAGATAGAGCATCTTTTTGATTCTTTAAAGATTTTATTTTTATTTCTAGTTTACTTATTTTTTTACTACTTATACAAGATTTTTTTTGAGATTCATTACACTCTTGTTTTATGATTTTTAAATCATTGTATTTATCATACGCATAAATATTTGCATTAAATCCAATAAATTTTTCTTTTGGTAATAAAGTTTGTTTAACTTTGTCTTGGTATATCTCTACAGATGCACTTAAAATAGTAGTTATTAAAAGTGTTATTAGTATCTTTATCATAAGATTTCCTTACTTTAAATATTCCATTCGTGCAATATTTTCAGGCATTTTATCAAGAGCAAAAGATTTTTAGATCGGAAGAGCGTCGT
>JAFLJV010000138.1 GCA_022712845.1 Sulfurimonas sp.
TTTCGTCGTGAGAAGTTTGTACTAAATGGTGGTCCAAATGGTGGTGATGGTGGAAAAGGTGGTGATATCTGGTTTAGATGTGACAACAATACTCATACTCTATCTCACTTTCAAAGAAAAATGCATATAAAAGCAGATGGTGGAGTTCCTGGTGCTGGCTCACTTATGACTGGAAAATCAGGTTCTAAAAAAATCATTATTGTTCCACCAGGAACACAAATTTTAGATTTAGATAGTGGTGAAGTTCTTTTTGATATGTTAAAGCATGGTGAAGAAGTATTGTTTATCACAGGTGGTAAAGGTGGACTTGGAAATGTTCACTTTAAATCATCAACTAACCAAAGACCAACTTATGCTCAACCTGGTGAAAAAGGTGAGACTAGAGCTATAAAACTTGATCTTAAACTTATTGCAGATGTTGGACTTGTAGGTTTTCCTAATGTTGGAAAATCTACTCTTATCTCTACAGTTTCAAATGCTCGTCCAGAGATTGCAAACTATGAGTTTACTACGCTTACACCAAAACTTGGTCAAGTAAATATTGGTGATTTTGAATCATTTATTATGGCTGATATTCCAGGTATTATTGGTGGAGCACATGAAGGAAAAGGTCTTGGAATTCAATTTTTAAGACATATCGAGAGAACTAAAACACTTCTTTACATGGTTGATTTAGCTTCTTATAGAGATTTAAAAGAGCAGATTGAAGTTCTTAAGGATGAAATTTCCTCTTTTTCTGATAAGCTTGGAACAAATAAATATGCTATAGCTCTTACAAGAGTAGATATTGTACCACCTGATGAGATAAATGAACTTGTTAATGGCTTTTTAGAACTTCTTGGAGTTGAAGCATCTAAAACAAATGAGTTTAATTTTGATAGCAAGATGCCATATTTTGTTCAAGACTCAGCTGATGAAACTTTAGGCTATGATAGAACTCTTCCATATTTAATTGCACCAATATCATCAGCTACACATAAAAATATTGATGCATTAAAATATTCTCTATTTAATTTGGTACAATCTGATAGACTTTAATAAAAATAGAGATAAAAATATGAAAAGAGTTGTTGTAAAAGTTGGTTCTGCTGTTCTTACTCAAAATGATAAAGTTGCTTTAAAGAGAATGAGAGCTTTGGTTGATTTTTTAGCACAGCTTAAAGAAAAATATGAAGTGATATTAGTTTCTTCTGGTGCAGTTGCTGCAGGATATACGGAACTTGAGCTTGATAGAGCTGTTATAAAAAATAAACAAGCATTAGCATCTATTGGTCAGCCAATATTAATGAATAAATATAGTAAAAAATTTGCAACTCATAATATTTTAACAGCTCAAGTTTTAGTAACTGCTGTAAATTTTAATAGAGAAGATGATGTTAAAAGAATAAAAAATACAATAGATATTCTTTTATCAAATGGTGTGATTCCTATAATCAATGAAAATGATGCAACAGCAACAGCGGAACTTACAGTTGGTGATAATGATCAACTCTCAGCATATGTTACAAAAAATACAGATTCTGATATGTTAATAATTCTCTCAGATATTGATGCTTATTATGATGATGATCCTAGAAAAAATTCTAATGCAAAAATATTAAAAACTGTAAATAATATCGATAAAAATGAGCTTTCTAAAGAAGCAAGACCATATGGAACTTTTGCAACAGGTGGAATACTTACAAAGCTCAAAGCTGCCGATTTTCTTTTAAATAATAATATAGATATGTTTTTATCTAGTGGATTTGATTTGAGTGATATTAAAAATTATATGTTAAACTCTAATCAAACAGGTGGAACTCTTTTTACAAATGGAAAATAAATTGAAAATAATTTTTATGGGAACACCTGATTATGCACAGAGTATCTTAAAAAAAATTATTAATACAAAAAATATGGATGTAGTAGCAGTTTATACTCAACCAGATAAACCAGTAGGAAGAAAAAAAATCCTCACTTCACCACTTGTTAAAACTTTAGCACAAGAAAACTCCATAAAAATATATCAACCAAATAGACTTCGTGATAATGAAACTGTAGATGAATTACTAAAAATTGAGTGTGACTACATAGTAGTTGCTGCATATGGGCAAATACTACCACTTAAAATATTACAACATGCTCCGTGTATAAACTTACACGCTTCTATTTTACCAAAGTTAAGGGGTGCTAGCCCAATTCAGCAAACTTTACTAAATGGAGATTCTCGTACAGGTGTTACAGCAATGTTAATGGATATAGGTCTTGATACTGGAGATATTATTAAAATAAAAGAGATTGAAGTAAGTGAGGATGAGATGGTTGAATCTTTATTTGACAAACTTACAGATGTCGCAAGTAAATTAACTATTGATGTGTTAGAAAATTTTAATTCATATACACCAATAAAACAAGATAACTCTTTATCCACACACTGTAATAAAATTAATAAAAAAGATGGTGAAGTGGAATTTAAAAATGCTTTGACAATTTATAATAAATATCGTGCATTTACACCATGGCCAGCAATATATTTAAACTCTGGTTTAAAATTAAAGCATATAGAACTTGCAGAAAAAACTAGTAAAAATAGAGCTGGAGAAATTCTAAAGATAGAAAAAGAATCGGTGTTAATTGGATGTGAAAGAGGTAGTATTAAAATACTTCAAGTTCAACCACAATCAAAAAAAGAGATGAGTGTTATATCATATATAAATGGTAAAAGATTAAACCTTGCAGATACTCTCACTTAATAGTGTTGACTCAACTCAAAAGTATTTAAAAGAGTTAATAAAACAAAATAGTGTACAACTTCCATATGCAGTAACTTCTAATATACAAACGGCTGGAATAGGAAGCAGAGATAATACTTGGAAAAGTTTAGATGGAAATTTATTTTTATCATTTGCCTTTTCCTTAAAAGATTTACCAAAAGATTTAAAACTTGAATCAGCTTCCATCTATTTTGCATATATTTTAAAAGAAACATTAAAAGAATTAAATTCATCACTTTGGTTAAAATGGCCTAATGATTTTTATATTAATGATAAAAAAATAGGTGGAATGATAACAAATATATTTAATAATACCCTTATTTGTGGTGTTGGACTTAATATAGAAAACGGATATGAAAATTTTGATAAGTTAGATATAAAAATAGATAAAAATAAACTAATAGAATTATATTTTCAAAATATTAAAAAAAACTATTCATGGAAGCAGATTTTTAGTAATTATGAGCTAGAATTTTATAGAAATAAATTTTTTTTCACTTATAATGAAAATTTAAGAATTTCTTTAGAAGATGCTAGTTTGCAAAATGATGGCTCTATAATAATTAACGGCAAGAGGATATATAGTTTAAGATGAGCGAAGTAATAGTAATTGCAAATCAAAAGGGTGGTGTTGGTAAAACAACTACTGCTGTAAATTTAGCTGCTTCTCTAGCTGTTGCTGAGAAAAAAGTGCTTTTGATAGATTCAGACCCTCAGGCAAATGCAACTACTTCACTTGGTTTTCATAGAAATGATTATGAATTTAATATTTATCATGTATTAATAGGTACAAAAAAATTAAAAGATATTATTTTAAAATCAGAAATCGCAACTCTAGATTTAGCACCATCAAATATTGGACTTGTTGGAATTGAAAAAGAGTATTATGATGCTGAGAATTCAAAAGGTCGAGAGCTAGTACTTAAAAAAGCAATAGCAAATGTTAAAAAAGATTATGACTATATCATTATAGATTCTCCACCAGCTCTTGGACCCATGACTATAAATGCACTCTCAGCTTCTAACTCTGTAATTATTCCTATCCAGTGTGAATTTTTTGCATTAGAAGGTCTTGCACAACTTTTAAATACAGTAAAGCTTGTTAGAAAATCAATTAATCCTAAACTTAGCATAAAAGGTTTTTTACCAACTATGTACAGTTCTCAAAACAACCTTTCTAAGCAAGTTTTTGCTGATCTTAAACAGCACTTTAAAAGTAAACTGTTTAAATGCCATGAAAATAAAATAATTGTAGTGCCAAGGAATGTAAAATTGGCAGAATCACCATCTTTTGGTAAACCTGCAATTTTATACGATGTAAAATCTATTGGTTCAATAACATACCAAAAATTAGCACAAGCAATAATAGAAACATGAAAACACAAAAACTTGGTCGAGGACTAGATGCACTCTTAGGTGAGATGGATGAAGCATATGATAATGAGAGTTCATCAAAAGATTTTGTTATGGAAATCTCACTTAAAGATATACGACCAAACCCATTTCAACCAAGAAAACATTTTGAAGAAAAATCTTTATATGAACTTAGTGAATCTATTAAAAATGATGGGTTAATTCAGCCAATTGTAGTTACAGAAGATATCGATGGTTATGTACTAATAGCTGGTGAGAGAAGATTTCGTGCTTCGAAATTAGCAAAATTAAAAACTATTCGTGCAATAATCTCACATAGTGATGAGCAAAAAATGAGACAATTAGCTCTAATAGAAAATATTCAAAGAGATGAGCTAAACTCAATTGAACTTGCACATGCATATGCTGAGCTTATTAAGTTACACTCACTTACACAAGAAGAATTATCTGTTAAAATAAATAAGAGTAGAACACATATTACAAATACATTAAGACTTTTACAATTATCTGTAAAAACACAAAAAGCACTTATAGATAAAAAAATAACAGCTGGTCATGCAAAAGTTTTAGTAGGATTAGATGAAAAACAACAGCAACTAGTTGTAAATTCAATTATTGGACAAAAGTTAAGTGTTCGAGAAGTTGAAGGTATTATTAAAAATATGAAAAATCAAAAATTTGAATCAGTTGAGCAACTTCAAACTAAATCATATGATTTTACAAATGCTAAAAGTATATTTTCTTCACTTGGATATAAAACTAAAACTTCCAATAAAAGTTTAACAATAGAGTTTAATGATGAAAATCATATTAAAGATTTATTGGCATATCTTTCAAAATAATACACAAATAATTACAAATTTATAAATTTATTCTTCCTTTAACAATTCTTTTAATTTTAAAATAGTATAATCACGCAACTTTTAGGAGGTGCTATGTTAGATATAAATCCGATACTACTTATAGCTACATTTATCGTATTTCTTACGCTTATTGCCACTCTTAACAGTTGGCTTTATAATCCATTGTTAGCATATATGAATAAGAGAGATGAAGATATCAAAAAAGACTTACAAAAAGTAGGCTCTAATGATGAAGAAATCAATGAACTTAATCTTAATGCACAAACAATAATTACAAATGCTAAACTGGAAGCTGCGGCCCTAAGAGAGAAAGTTATGATGGATGCTAAAGAGTTAGCAGACAGTAAATTAGAAGCAAAGCGTGCTGAATTAGCAAAAAAGTATATAGAGTTTGAGCTATCACTTGCAGAGTCAAAAAAACAATTAACAGATAATTTAAAATTACAAGTTCCATTGTTTAGTGAAGCTGTAAAAGCTAAATTTAGTCAAATATAAAGGATCTAATGTGAGTAGAATTATAGTATTAATGCTTATGATATCAACAATAGCATTAGCATCAGATACAGAAAATGCAGGTACTGATATAGTTCAAAGAACAGTAAACTTTTTACTTTTTGTGGGACTTATTTGGTATCTGGTAGCTGAACCAGTTAAAAATTATTTTGCATCTAGAAGTCAAGCAATTGCTGATGAGATGAAAAAAGTTCAAGATAAATTAAAAGAAACGGGAGCTCTTAAAAAAGAAGCACTAGCTAAAATCACTGATGCAGAAAAATTTGCAGAAGAGTTAGCTTTAAATTCTAAAAAAGAAAATAAAATTATAAATGATAATATTATAGCTCAGTGTGATGTTGATTTAGAAATACTTTCTAAGCAACAGGTTGTTTTAATGGAATTTGAACAAAGAAAAATGGTTAGTAATGTTGTAGAAGAAGTACTTGAAGAGGTACTTAATCAAAGCAGTGATAGTTTTGATAAAGAAGCTATGGCTAATGTTATCTTAAAGAAGGTAGCGTAATATGGAAGAATTAATCGCAAAAAAATATATCAAAGCTATAAAAAAAGGCTCTGATATAAAAACAATGCAAAACATAGCTTTGATTTTTTCTGCTATTTCTAAATCTTTTAGTGATAAAAAATTTATTCAAATAATGAATAATCCAGATGTAAGTAAAGATCAAAAATCAGAGATTCTTTTGTCAGCAGTTAAATCAGCTGGTTCAAAAGAGGTTGAAAATTTAATTAAACTACTAGCTGAGCATAATCGAATCAATATTATTCCTGCAATTGCAGAAGTGATGAGAAAAGACATTGCTGTAACAAGTAAAAAATATGATGGTGTTGTATATAGTGATAGTGATATCAATACAAAAGTTATAAAAGATTTAAGTAGTGGTTTAGGTAAAAAATTTGACTCTAAAATATCATTGAAGTTTATTAAAAATGATTTTAACGGTATAAAAGTTGATGTTGAAGACCTTGGTGTAGAAATTAGTTTTTCTAAAACAAGAATTAATAGTCAAATAATAGAACATATAATAAAAGCAATTTAACTTCATGAGAGGAGATGTATAGTGGTAGCAAAAATTCAAGCTGATGAAATCAGCTCAATAATTAAAGAACGTATTGACAACTTTGAATTAAGTGTTGATATTAATGAAACAGGTAAAATTGTTTCTTATGCTGATGGTGTTGCACAAGTTTACGGACTT
>JAFLJV010000139.1 GCA_022712845.1 Sulfurimonas sp.
GGTCAAACCAGACATAAGCCTGCACCAGGTTCTCCTCGACGCCAACACCTTTGGCGTACATAACACCAAGATTCGCCTGAGAGGCCGCATTGCCATTCTCGGCAGCCCGGCGATACCATTCAAAGGCTTTTTCGTAGTCCTGTGGCACACCCTGCCCGGCGTGATACATCACACCGATAGCCGCCTGCACCGCAGACTCGCCCTTCTCTGCCAGCGGCCGCCATTCGGAAAAAGCCTCCTCAAACTGCCCCTTCTGGATCGCCTTTGCACTTCCACGTGTAAAAGATTTCCGTGGTGTTCCTAGAAATGGTTTTGATGGTCGTGGTAACTATAACTTCGGTCTTCAAGAACAACTAATTTTCCCAGAAGTTTCGTATGATTCAATCATGCAAATTCATGGTATGAATATTACAGTTGTAACTTCAGCTGATTCAGATAAGGCAGGATTTGCTCTTTTAGAGAAAATGGGTATGCCTTTTACTAAAGGAAGCAACTAATGGCTAAGAAATCAATGATCGCAAAAGCGGCAAGAGAACCTAAGTTCAAAGTACGTGGATACACAAGATGTCAAATCTGTGGTCGTCCACATTCAGTACTTCGTGACTTCGGAATTTGTCGTGTTTGTTTTAGAAAAATGGCAAATGAGGGATTAATCCCAGGTGTTAGAAAGTCTTCTTGGTAGGCATTTGCCACCAAGAGGAAACTTCTAATTATTAGCAGTTCTTCTTTTAGAAGAACTACACATTTAAGGAAAAAAAATGGCAATTAATGATCTAGTATCAGATGCGTTAACACGTGTTCGTAATGCAGGTATGAGAAGATTACCAGTTACTACTTTAGTTCACTCTAAGAGTGTTGAAGCATTAGCAAATATCTTAGTAGAAAAAGGTTATGTTGAGTCTTGTAACGTAATCGAAGATGGCGTTAAAAAAACAATCAAAGTTGTACTTAAGTATAACGATGAAGGTAAAACTGTAATTAATGAAATGAAAAGAGTTTCTAAACCTGGTAGACGTGTTTACAAAGGTAAAGAAGATATTAAACGTTTCAAAAATGGTTATGGAACTATTATTGTAAGTACATCACATGGCGTTCTTGCTAATGACAAAGCTTTTGAGCTTGGCATTGGTGGTGAAGTTATGTGTACAGTTTGGTAGGGAGATAGTATGTCAAGAATTGGGAAAAAACCTGTAGATTTTGGTGCTGATGTTAAAGTTAGCTCAAATGGTGATGTATTAACTTTTGTTAAAGGCAAAAATAGTGTTGATTTAGATACAAGAGGAAATGTTACTTTCGTTATTGAAGGTACTGTTTTAACTTTTGCTGCTAAATCAGAAGCTAAAGAGCATAGAGCTTTTTGGGGAACTTATAGAGCATTAGCACAAAATATTGTTGTTGGTTTAACTACTGGTTATACTAAACAATTAGAGATTAATGGTGTTGGTTATAGAGCTGCTGTTAAAGGTAAGATTCTTAATCTTCAACTTGGTCATTCTCATGATATTAACTTTGATTTAGTTGATGGTCTTGAAGCTAAAGTTGAAAAAAATGTTATTACACTAACTAGTCATGACAAGCAACTTTTAGGTTCTGCAGCTGCAAAAATCAGAAGTTTCCGTCCACCAGAGCCGTACAAAGGTAAAGGTGTTAAATACATGGAAGAGCATATCGTGCGTAAAGCCGGTAAAACAGCTAAGAAGTAAGGGAGGGTATTAGAAAATGAATGCAAAAGTATTAAAAAATAAAGTAGCTAACCGTTTAAAGCGTAAGCTTCGTATTCGTGCAAAAATATCTGGATGTGCTTCACTTCCTCGTGTTTCTGTATTTAAATCAAATCGTTACCTAAGTGTACAAGCAATTGATGATAGCACTGCTACAACATTATGCGCAATACACTCAAAAGGTACTGGTCATAAATCAAACAAAGAAGGTGCTACAGCACTTGGTGAAGCATTTGCTGCAACACTAAAAGCTGCTAACATTTCTGAAGTTGTATTTGATCGTAATGGTTACCAATATCACGGTGTTATCGCTGCATTTGGTGATTCACTTCGTGCAAACGAAATTAAGTTTTAAGGAGACATGATGGAAATTAACAGAGATGATTTTGAAGAGTCAATTGTAAATATTGGTCGTGTTACTAAAGTTGTAAAAGGTGGACGTCGTTTTCGTTTTACTGCATTAATTGTAGTTGGTGACAAAAATGGTACTATCGGTTATGGTATGGGTAAGGCTAAAGAAGTCCCTGATGCTATTCGTAAAGCAGTTGATAATGCATTTAAAAACTTAACTAAAGTTAGTATTAAAGGTACAACAATTGCACACGATATTGAGCATAAATATAACGCAAGTCGCGTTCTTCTTAAGCCAGCATCAGAAGGTACAGGTGTTATCTCAGGTGGGGCAATGCGTCCAGTTCTTGAGCTTGCAGGTATACAAGATATTCTTACAAAGAGTATTGGTTCAAATAATCCAGGTACAGTGGTTCGCGCAACAGTTGAAGCACTTGGCCGTTTAAAAGGATAGATGATGGCAATAGAAAATTTAATGCCTGCTGAGGGTTCTACGAAAAATCGTAAACGTACAGGACGTGGACAAGCTTCTGGAACTGGTAAGACTGCTGGTCGTGGTCAAAAAGGTCAGAAATCTCGTTCAGGTTACAAAAGAAAAAGAAACTTTGAGGGTGGTCAACAACCACTTGCAAAACGTTTACCTAAAATTGGTTTTACTTCTAGATTAGTGAAGCCATATGTTATTAACGTTGGAAAAATCAAAGCAGTAGCTGAGCTTGGGGAAATTACTATGGAAACTCTCCGTAGTGTTCACAAGATAGGTGCTGGCGTTACTAAAGTTAAATTAGTAGGAGCTACTGCAAAAGATTTAGCTTCAAAAATTAAAGACAAAAATATTACTACTACAGGTAACTAATTGTGAATAAAGATCTAGTTAATAAGATCCTTATTACATTAGGATTTTTATTCATTTTCCGTTTACTGGCTTATGTGCCAGTACCTGGTGTAGATACTGCTGTTATCGCATCATTCTTCGACTCAGATGCCGCCGGTGCACTTGGATTATTTAACATGTTTTCTGGTAACGCTGTTGAACGATTATCCATTATATCATTAGGTATTATGCCTTATATCACTGCTTCAATTATTATGGAACTTTTAGCTGCTACATTTGCTCCTCTTGGTAAAATGAAAAAAGAGAGAGATGGTATGGTTAAGTATATGCAAATTATTCGTTATGCGACTATTGTAATTACTATTATTCAAGCTATTGGTGTAAGTGTTGGACTTCAGAGCTTAACAGGTCCTAGTGGAAATCCTGCAATCTTAGTTGAGCAAAATACA
>JAFLJV010000140.1 GCA_022712845.1 Sulfurimonas sp.
CCTGATATGACCCAAAGTAATTTTTACAATGAGCTTAGGTTTGATGTAAGTATTAAAGATGATGAAAAACTATTTTGTAGTGATATTGCAGACGCTGTTGAACATATATTAGGTATGAGAAAAGGTGCTGTTGTAAGTGAATATACTATACGAAGTCTAAAATTTGGAATCTCTAAAAAATCATAATTTTATATCAAGCTTACTTGAGATTGGAATATCTGTAGAGCGTAAAAATTGTAAGTTTTTTTTGATTTGATTAATTACAGCAGATGTATCATCCTGCAAAGAGTGAACTAGCTCACTGGCTTCTCTTAACAGGTATATAGCTTCTTGTATCTCTTTGACATCTTCTAGTTTTGGAATATCATCTAATAATTTATCTAAAGCATCAGTATTTTTTTCAATTATAGCAATTTTTAATTTATTTAACCACATTCGTTGTTTCTCTCCATGCCTCTAAAAGAGCTTTGAAAACATTACTTACTTCATCTAATTTTATAACACTATTTTCATTGTTTGCATCAGTTAGTAGTTGAATTTCATAATTATATAAACCTTCTAAATACTCTGAAATATCACCTGGTCTATTATGATCTAAAATACTTATTAGTTCTGTAATTATCGCTATAGAGCGATTTATCCAGTAAACTCTTTTTTCAATATTTACATCTTTAATAGATTTTTTAGCTTGTGCATTAAAACGAAGTACCCCTTCGTAAAGCATCTCTATAAGTTTCGCTGGAGACTCAATTCCTACATTATTTTGAGCATAAATATTATGAGCAGTATTACCATACATATTAGATCCTTTTTTAGTATCTTTGTTAGTTTCTTTCATCTTAAATATATCGACAAAATAGAGACTTAATTTAGCTTTTTTAGTCTAAAAATTAGTTTTAATTAGCTGTTTGAGCATTAGCTAATTGAACAAACATTGATGAAGCAGAATTGAGTTTATTTATTATAATATCATATGCAATAAACTGTTTTTTAAGTATCTCATACCTTGAATCAAGTCTCTCTGTCGCTGAAGTTTTTCTATCTTCAAGTGAGCTTATACTTTCAGATAGAGTATCTTTTAAAAAATCTAATGTTGCATTAAATTTTGTATACTCTTCAATAATTACTGACATATCTGTAAAAGCTCCAGTTAGTGTTACAACACTTAAATCAGTTTTTGTAAAATCTCCACCAGAAAAAAATACTTGTGTATTTATAGAATTATCATCCATAGCTGTTTCTAAAACTGTTTTATCTAATGTCATTTTGCCATCTTTATCAATATCAAAACCATAATCAATCATGCTTCCAACCCCACCGCCAACACTATCAATCATATTTTCAATTGCTCTTTTCATACCTTTAATAGTACTGTCTGTTGAAAATATTCCTCTATCTTCTGATTCCACACTAGGCTTAGTCATTTTATCAAGCTCTGTTATTGCTGCATTATACTTCTCAACAAAACTATCAAATTTTTCTAAAATACTTGTTCTGTCTTGAGCAATACTTACATCAGAAGAACCTGTTTCTTTAAGAGTAAGTGTAAGCCCTGTAATTAAATCAGTGATTTTATTACTTGATCTAGTTATAGCTTGTCCATTAAATGTAAAAGCTGAATCAATACCTGTTTGAATAGCTGTCATTCCTGTGCTAAGTCTAGCATCAACGGTCCCACTTATGTCTGTAACCGTAATATTTTGTGTTGTGCCAGTATCCACTGAACTCATAAAAAGTCTAAAATCACCTGCACTAACTTGAACTATAGTAGCATCCACTTTTGTTCCAGCAGCTGTATTTATAAGATCTTTTAACTCTCTTAAAGTAGTTGTTGCAGTATAATCAACTGTAAAGTCTTCCCCATCTATATTAATATTTATCTGTCCAGCTGCCCCTGAAACTAAGTCATCCTCTGTTGCAAAAGATCCTGATTGTTCTATCTGTTTTGTAGCTAAGGTTGTTACATTTATAGTAAAATCTTGTACATCAGTTTTTGAACTAGCAGATACCTCAACAGATGTACCAGAACTCACGGTTGCTGACCTATCATCCCAAAGAGTAGCAGTTTTAATAGCATTAATACTATCAATAAAGTTTGTCATAGTTGCATCTATGATTTTTAAAGCCTCTTGTTTATCTTCTTCACTTGCAATTTCTAAGGTTATTGGAGTTATTTTAGCAGCTTCATCAGCAGCTCTTAATTGATCTAAAACATCTTGTGTAAGGATACCTGATCCTGCACCAACTGAACTAATAGCCATAATAAACCCTTTTCACAAGCTACTTGTCTAGAGTAGCTTTTATATACTAATTATATCGGCTATTTTCTGTCTTTTTTTAATCAATCTATAAAATTCTATATTTGACTTAGCATAACTCTCTACACTACCTATATCTCTATGATAAGTGTTATTTAAGTAAGTATTGATATTTCCTATATATTTTGGTAAAACATCATTACTAAAATCAATCTCTATTTTTTTCAAAGATTCTAAAAAATTAAATATTGCAACTTCACAAATATATACAGCTCCATTTGCTAAATTTGATGGTGGATTTTTTACTTTTTCATAAAATTCTTGAACAATACCTTTAGAGTCAAGTTTAACAATACCACAACTACTTGGATTATCACTTTTAAATAGCATCATCGTTATATCTTTAGAATTTTTTTTATGAGATTTTATAAATTCATTAAAATCACAAATACAAAGATTATCAGCATGAACCAACATAAATGGCTCTTTATCAAAAAACTCTTTATTTGCTAAAAGTGTACCACCAGTATTTAAAAGTTTTTCTTCATGAACTAAAGTAACAACATCTCTATATTTAGAGTTTTGTATAAATTCTTCAACCTGCTCACTTAAATATGAAGTATTTATTAAAAACTGATTCACTCCCACCTCACTTAGATTTTCAAGCCAATACTCAAGTAGTGCTTTGCCATGTATCGGGACTAAACATTTTGGAATTGTATCTGTAATAGGTTTTAATCTTGTTCCTAAACCTGCTGCTAAAAGTAGTGCTTTCATCTACTCTAGCTCTTTGAGAATTTCTTCTTTTTTAATTGGTATATTCCCTACACGACTCACTTGCACAGCTGCAGCAAGTGAGCCAAGATAAGCACTTTGCCAAATATTTGCACCAACACTTAAAGCCATCGCACTACATGTAAGAAGAGAATCTCCTGCACCACTAACATCCTTGACAATATTTCCAAGGGCTTTTATATTATCAGTTAAAAGTTTTTTATTTATTGTATTATAAATCATAACTCCCTCAGCACCTAAAGTTGTAAATATATATTTTGCATTTGATTTTTTTGCTAATTTCTCTGATAAAACAACTAATCCTGATTCAAAATCATTTAAAGAAAGTCTTATTTCTCGCTCTGTCGGTGTAACTAATGTCATATTTTTAAATTTAGCTATATCACCAACTTGCGAAGAACTTTGTGAGTCAGCTGCCATAAATATATCTTTACCAAGACTAAAAATACCTTTAATAACTTTATTTGTAAGAAGACCATATGAAAAATCAGAAAATATAATTAAATCTATACCATTTATAGAATTTTTTACATTTTTTAGTATTTCACTTTCAATATCTTTATTTATACTGTGTTGTTTAACATGATTTACCCTAAGTAAAGTTTTACCATTGGCACGAAACCTCTGTTTTAGTGTTGTTGGTCTTGTACTATCACAAAAAAGTGATGTTTTTATACCTAAACGCTCTAATCCTTGTTTAACATAATCTTTATTTTCATCATCTCCAACTACAGAAATAAATTCTACATCTGCTCCCAAAGTTTTAGCATGAGAGGCAACAATAGCTCCACCACCTATAAACTTATTTGTAGCAAGTGGTGATACAACTATAGTTGGATCTTCTTGACTCATCCCTAGTGGCTCACAAGTGATATATTCATCAACTATTGTATCACCAATTACAAGAACTTTTAAGTTTGAAAATTTTTCAATTACTTGCTTTAGATTATCTAATTTTAAATCATGGCGTTTTAAAAAATCTGTACTATGTTCTAGATTATTACTAAGAGATAAAAATTCTCGCCTTAGTAAATCCATAGATGAAAAACCAATTTCACCAGAACTAAAAAGTAATTTACCACCGTAACTATTTAATATTTCTAACTCAGGATTATCTTTTAACTCATGTTCTTTACCTTTTATAACTATATCAGGCTTATTTTTTTTTATATACTCTAATACACTGATATCCAATATAAAAGCTTCATCAACATAACTAGTAGCTTCAATGGATTCTAACCTAATATCTTGAGATACCCCTTTTGTATTAATTTCATCACTATTTATCCCCACTATTAGATAATCACCACTTTCTTTAGCAAATTTTAATAATCTTAAATGCCCTGGATGGAGAATATTAAAATCACCATATACAAATACTTTTATTTTATTTTTCATGAACTATAACTCCTATCCCAAATATCACAACCACGACAAATATCATATTTATTTCTATTTTTATTTAAATGACAATATCGTACATCATTAAATTTAGTATTTTGCCAGATTTCTTTAATACTCTCTTTTGAAAAATCTCCCATATAAGTTTTAGTATTATAATCAGCCGCACATATCCCAACTTTACCATCACTATGAATAGCCATTGATGAAAAAGGGGATATACAAGCTTTATCAGCATAAAATTCCACCTTTTTTTTATCTTCTCCTAGTTGATTTCCCCAATTATGCATAGGCATTGTATAAGCTTTATCATGCTTAGATATTTTACTATTCCAATATTTAAGCCATTCATTCTTTTGAGAAATATTTTGAGGTAACTCAACCATTCTAATAGTAACTTTTGAATGAGGATTAATTTCATTTTTTAGTTTTATATAATTATTTACATTACTCATAACTTTATCAAAATCTAATTTTACTCTTATACTTTCATAAGTTTTTTTATCTACTGAATCAATAGAAAACATAACTTCATCAATACCTGCCTTTAATACTTCTTTTGCTAGTTTTTCATTTAAATTCTGTCCATTTGTAACAAATCTAACTAATTTTATACCAACATCTTTTAACTGCTTAATTTTACTTGCTATTTTTTTATCAAGAGTTGGTTCTCCATCTCTATTTAGACATATTATCTCTATCCACTCGCTATATAAAGAGACCTCTTGAACAAATTTTTCAAATAATTTATCCTTCATTATCTGAGAATCATTTCCATCCCATTCATTAATTGTACACATAATACATCTAGCATTACAAGCATTTATTGTTTCTATTTCAAAATATTTTGGGAATTTTTCACAATCTTTTATATTTTTTAATTTTAATTTTTTAATTAAATTAGCAGCTATCATATTATTTTGAACCATTATGATTATCTTTTATTAAACTTATATAAAAAGCTCCTCTTCCAAAAGCATTTTTAAAATTTTCATATTTATTTGATATATTTTCTATAACATAATCTTTTTTATTTATTAGTTGTATAATTTCTAGAATTGAATTATAGATTACAGGATCTTCATGATTTAAATCTTTCACATTATCACAAATTGCATATAAACCCTCTATAATATCTTCATCTGTATTATTATTATTTACCACTGAATCTTTTACATATATAAATATATCTTTGCTTAATTCTACTAACTTTTCATTTTTAATATTATTTCTTTTTAAATAATTAGTTTTATAATGTAGTAAATTATGTCTATTTTCTTTAAACTGTTCTAAAAAATAATTATTAAATTTTATATTATTATTAGAAATTTCTTTATACCACCTATAATCTAAAAATATATCTGGAGATGAATTATAAAATGTATAATTTTCTTCAAAAAACTCTATACACTCTTTAAAAGAAAAATTATAATTAAAATGCATTTCTCCCATTAGATTATCTGCACACCAATCTCTTTTAAAGCGGCTCATTCCTTTTAGTGTATTTAAATGTGAACTAAAAGCTGCTTCAAAAATATCTAATTTTTCATCAAATGTATGTTTATTTGTGACAAGTTTTGAAGCAATATAGTGTCTTAATATTTCAAATAAATAAGCAATTTCATCAATACATGTTAGAATTATTATTCCATTTGGATTAAGTAATTTATTAAATTTTTCTAATACTTCTTTTTTATTATTTAAACCAGGAACCATTCCTTCGCAGATAATAATATCATATCCTACTGATGATTTAAAATTTTCTAACATTGTATGATGAATTTTTATATTTTTTGTATCCACTTTATATTTTTTAAAAATTAAATTTATATCTTTAATAGCATATTCATTAGGCTCTATTAAATCATAATTAGCTAACTCAAAACTTTGTGTTACTAATGGATTATATCCTCCACCTGGTCCTACTTCTAATACTCTTTTATTTTTAAAAACTATTGGAGGGACACCAAGTACTTTATATAAAGATATTCTTCTTGCAAAATGTTGTTGTAAATCATTGATATCTTGTTTTACAGGTGTTATTTTATTTTCTATGTAATGTTTTAAAAATTGATTCATTTTTTTCTTTCTTAATTATTGAAATAATATAAAAATTATCTTGTGATTTTTATATTATTTACATTAACAAATTTTCTTCCTACTACTTCTTGCCATACCAACGACATACCACCATCTATTATAATATTTTGTCCTGTTATAAACTTTGATTTTTTTGATAACAAATATTGAATTAAATCTGCTACATTACTTGAATTAACGATTAAATTTGATGGTGAAATAGCACAATAAAGATTATATAATTTTGTATTATTTTTATAAAATTCCCTATTTTCATCTTTTATTACAGTACTTGGAGAAATCATATTTATTCTTATTCCTAATTCAGCTAATGATACCGCATAATAATTTACTAAACCAATTAGCGCACTTTTAGAAATATGATAATTTATAGATTGTTCAGTTGCTACAAATTTAGAAGCGATTGACCCAATGACTACTATACTCTTTAGTGTATTATCATTTTGTATTAATGTTTCTATTATTATTTTTGTAGATTCAACATTTATTATTAGCTCTTTTTTTAATTTATTATTATTTTTTATAGGACGATATTTTTGACAAAACAATAAACTATTTACTTTACAATTTAATTTTATTATATTTTTCAGAGTGTTTTTAACATTTTTTTTATCTGATAAATCTGTTTTAAAATGTATTATATTTTCAGATTTTATATCTATATTGCTTCTTGAAATAAGTAATATTTTATTTTTTTTATTTTTTAGAAGTTTTTTAACAAACTCTCGTCCTATCCCTTTACTCCCACCAACAACTATATGATACTTCATTAAATTATCCTATTTCTTTATACTTTGGTAAAGGAATTATAAATTTACCACCATTATCTAAGTATTTTTTATTTTTTCGCATAATAATATCTGCAAATCTCCAAGCAAATATCACTACATAATCAGGGTTATCTTCATAAATTTTTTCTGAAGATACAATTGGTATATGATTATTTGGACAATATCTTCCTATTTTTATCTCATTATCATCAACAATATAATCAAAATATTTTGCTATTTCAAAGTGATGCAAAAGTGTAGTAGTTGTATTTGAAGCTCCATATCCATAAACTTTTTTAGAATCTTTTTTTATATCTTGTAATGCTTGCAATAATAAATCTTTTTGTAAATTTATTTTACTCATATATTTTTCAAATATATTTGCATCATATAGCTTATGTATTGCTTCATTACTTTGAATATCTATTACATTTTGAGTAACTTTTTGATTTTTATCGTGCTCTATAAAACATTTTAATGAGCCACCTTTAGTATCTACAATAATTGCATCAACTATTTTTAACCCATTTTTCTCAAATAAATACTGTAATGGTTTTAATCCAAAGTATGATAAATGTTCGTGATAAATTGTATCAAATACCATGTTTTCAATCAAGTGCAATAGATATGAGGTCTCCATTACAAAGATACCATCATCATCCAGTAAAATTTTAATCCCTTTTACTAAATCATTTATTTTATCAATATTTGCCATCATATTGTTTGAATTAATTATTTTTGCTTTTGAATAATTTTTTACAATTTCAGATGCTGTTTTAGAATTAAAAAATATTGGTAATGTTTCTATACCATTTAATGATGCTTCTTTAGCTATTTCAATAGCTGGATCAATTCCTAAAACATTCATATTGAAGTTTTTATACCCTTGCAAAAGACTTCCTATATTACTTCCAATATCAACAATAAAACTCTCTTTTTTTATATTGTATTTTTCTATAATACTTGAAGCAGAATCTACAAAATGTTTAGGTAATCCAATTGATGTAGTTGTTTTGTATAAATAATCTATATATATTTCTTGTGGTTCTACAACAGTTAACAGTTGTGCTAATCCACACTTATTACATAGCGAAACATTCATATCAAAAAGTTCTTGTTTAGTATCTAACTGCTCTTTTGATATATAATTGTCTGCTAAGGGAGAAGAATTTAAAAATAATACTTCTTCTAAATTATCACTATCACATACCCTACATCTATTATTTTTATAACTTTTCATAAAAAATTTCCATCAATAATCATTTGCATCCAGTTTAATAACACTACCACTTATTAACTGATTATCTATTTGCATAATAGCACTTATATAAGAGGCAATTTCACTTGGCATTGAAAATCTTTTTAATGGTTGTGAATTTTTTGTATCTGTGTATCTTTTTGCATCTATATCTTTTTTTCTCTCCCATTCACTACCAATATGACCTAATATACCAGGCAAAACAGCACATATAGATATATTTTTTTCTATATAATATTGTGCTGAATTTTTTACATATGTATTTATCAAACTTTTACTAAGTGTATATGATGGAGATGCTTTTGCATGAAGACTTGCAGTAGAACCAATATAAATAATCTTTTTTAACTTATCATTTTTATTTTGAAAAAGTTTATTATTTATTTTAAGAGATACTAGAAAATTATTATTTATATTTTTTAATAAAATATTTGAATTTACTGGATGAGAATCATTCTTGATTTTTGTGCCATAATTATGAACTACTGCTATTATATTTAAATTTTTAATTTTCTCTATTAGTTTTTTATCTAATTTATCTTTAGAAAAATTTATCTTAATTAATTTATGTTTGAGTTTTTGATTTAATTCAGACTTTGCTTGTTTTAAATTTTTATTGCTTCTTGATGTTAAAATAATATTATATCCATCAAAAGATAGTTTTTTTGCTATCTCTAAACCCAACCCTTTACTCGATGCGGTAACTAAAATATACTTTTTCATCTATACAAATCCTAAGTGTTCTACATCTAAATAATCAAGTATCATCTTGTTCTTATCATTTACTACACAATGATTATTGCAGTGAACTGATGGATCTATTTTAAAAAATGTGTTTTTATCACTAAGCCAAAACTCTTTAAAACTTCTCTTTTTTATATTACCAAGTAGTCCATTTTCTAAATTATATGCTTTATCATGACAAGGGTAAATATTTAAATCTGCTCCTATTACTGGATTTATTTGTGAATAAGGACACCAGTGATAATCTTTTTCAAATTTATCTTCAAGCATATGATAACTCTCAAATACTTCAAAGTTATCATCTTCAAGTTCATCTTTTACTTTACAGGCTAAATCTTTAGCTTTATTATAAAATGGTTGATGATATTCATTATTTTTATTACCATTATTATCAACTATACATGGAGATATTTTAATACTATCAACTCCTATACTTTTCATTAATTTTGAAAATTCATAAATTTTAGTATAGTTCTTCTCATCAACTATAAAACTGATACCTAGATTACATGTTCTATTTGGAAGACTTGCAAAATGCTTCATATTCTCTACAATTTTACTAAATTCTCCAACTTTTATACTTCTATAATTTGCATAGCTATCATCATCATAACCATCTATAGATACTCTTAACCATGTTGCATTATATGCAAAAAGCTCTGCTATCTCACCATTTAACTTACTGCCATTGGTAAGTGAAGCAAATGATATATTAGACTCTATTACTTTTTTTATGGTTTCTAAAAAATATTTATATACAAATGGCTCTCCACCTCCACTAAATGTTATAGCCTTTACACCCATATTTTTACAATCATCAACTATCTCCATCATCTTGTCATGCGGGATATAGTCTTTCTCAACCATATCCTGTCCAAGCTGAAGATGATCCACTTTATATGCACAGTACCAACAATCATGATTACATACATTTGTAGGTTTTATCCTTATATGGATAGGAGCTTGAATCTCTTTAACACTCTTTGGTAGACTATCTAACTTATCTTTATAATGAAATATTTTTAAATTTGAATATTTACTAGACATTTTTTTTCCAATTATCTAATCTATCAAGTCTGTTATAATAAGTCATTAATGGAGATTTTCTAATCAAAAGCCCATCTTCTTCATACTCTTCATCCATCTGATATCTAGACCAGTCTTGACAATTTTTACATAAATCAATTTTATCAAACTGTCTTGTTTCATGATAGTGTCTTATTTGGTTCATCTTTTCTCCATTCCAAACATCTTTAATACTTGTTTCAAGCACATTACCAACTGAAGTTTCATCAAAAACATCTAAGCAACAAATTCTTGCATTTCCATTAACTCCTATAAAAAGAGTATCATATATTACAGAACATGGTGGACGATTTTTTTGAATTGTGTTTTCTTGCCCGTATTGATAAAGTTCATTAACCCTTATTGCATCAACATGCTTTATCCAGTAGTTTATAAACTCATCTTTTTCATTAATATTCGCATCCTCTGCGGTAAAAGACACACCTATTCTTGGAGTAGTATTTTTTCCCCTAGCTTCTAATAAATTAAATACAGCACTATTAATTTTATCCAACTTGTCCGTGTCTCTTACTTTAATTAATGTTTCTTCACTCATAGCATCAACACTAACAAATATAGAAGATATATCATATTCATGTACTATTTTTTTTGCCATTATTTTATCTATTAAAGTACCGTTAGAATTTAACGTAATTGGTATACCTCTTTTATTTAAGGCATCTACATACTCAAAAAAATTATTTTGTACAAATGGTTCAGTAACACCAGCAGGAGTTACTGCTAAATTTCTACCTTCTAACTCATCAAAAATTTTACTCGCATCCTCAATAGACATTTTACCTTTAACCATATCATTATTTCTAGGGTTATCTCCATGTACAGGACATTTAGGACATGCTAAATTACAAAATCCTTCTTCTATACAAATTGGTATCATTTTTGGATATTCACTTAGTGTATACTTCAAAAAATACCCCTACTCAAAATATATAAATTCATAATCACCACTATATCCCCATTCCTCATACATCCATATCCACTCATCTGGTCTAAAAAAGCTCTCACAAGTTAATGCCCAACACTCTAAGTTAAATAATTCTGCTTCATCTCTATAAGCTTCAATCATTATAAATTTATTTTTTCCAACTCGCTGTATTTCTTCGATTGCTGTCTTTAAATCGTATATTTTTAAATTATGTAAAGTTGCGAGTGAAATAACTAAGTCAAATTCATCATCTTTAAATGGATAAATATCTTGTGCATTATGCTTAAATAGAGACTCTTTTATCTCATTTTTTGCATTATCTATTGCGTATTGTGAATAATCAAACCCAACTATTTTTGCATTTGGAAGCAATTGTTGTAACTCATAAAGTAAAAAAGCTTTTCCACATCCAACATCAAGTATACTGCAACCATCTTTTAAATTGTACTGCTGAATTAAATCTTGGGCTATAGCTTTGTGTCTACCATCATATTTATATCCACCATAGCCATATCTTCTATCACCATCCCAGTAATCATACCCATACTCTTTTGCTTTAATCATACAGTTGATTTTATCATCAACCATTCTATCTATATATTTTCTTGATGTTGCAGTATGAAGTTTTGTAATTATATTTAAAAGCTTACCCATTTATAATACCTTTTATTTTATTTCCTATACTTTTTCCATCAATTTCATAATACTCTCTTAAATAATTTCTATTTCCGATTTTATGAATATATTCATTTTTCAAACCAAATTTATAGATTTTTTTCTCTACTTTATCTCTAAGCATTGTTCCAAATCCACCATTTACGAAGTGTTCTTCAAGTGTAAATACTTTATCATAATCACTTAAAAACTCTTCCCAGTCAAAATCAGATGTAAGCATTGGAACACTTATAATATTTATGTCTTGTATCTCCAATATTTTAGATACCTCATCACTTATAGAACCGTGTAAAATCAAAATATTTTTAGAATTAGATTTATTTATAAAAATAGGTTTAGTTATATCTATTTCATCTTTATGAATAATATCTTCACCATTTTTTGCAATCCTTATGTAACTAGGATTTTTACTTTTATAAGCATACTTAAAACATTCAACAGCTTCAACTGGATCAGCAGGTGAAAATATATCAAGGTTTGGCATAGTTGATGCAAGGGTTATATCTTCGACAACATAGTGAGTAACACCAGCAGGAGCATAAGTTATCCCACTCCCTGTCCCTATAAGTATCATTGGTAACTCTTGATAACATACATCATTTCTTACAAATTCGTAAGGACGCATTATTACAAATGGAGCAATATTATAATAGATCACTTTATGCCCCATCAAAGAGAGTCCTGCTCCAAAACCGATATCTAACTGCTCATTAACTCCAGGATTTATAAATTGTTTAGAATCTTTAAAATCATCCCAGACACCAAGACCAGCATCACCTGCAATTACAAATAATGATTCATCAATTTTGGCAATTTTTTTTATCTCGTTTGCTACACTATTTCTCATCTTGTAATTCCTCTAGTGATAACAATGCTTTTTGCTTTATTTCATCTGTTACTATGTAATAGTGCCAAACAAGCTTGTCCTCCATAAAATCGACACCCTTTCCTTTTACTGTATCACATATTATCATTTTAGGTTTATCTGTTTTTAGCTCAACTGCTTCTTGGATAGCTTGATGATTATGTCCATCTATTCTAAGCACTTCCCAGTTAAAAGCTTCAAATTTTTTATCTATTGGCTCATACGAAAGTAATTCATCTGCTCGCCCGTAACCTTGAAGATTATTTCTATCTATAAAAACTGTTAAATTATTAAGTTCTAGTTTTGGAGCTAACATTGCTGCTTCCCAAACACTCCCCTCTTGAGACTCCCCATCACCCATTAAAACATATACTGCTCTATCACTCTTTTTTAATTTTAGAGCATGTGCCATACCCGTAGCCATCGGCAAACCATGTCCTAAACTTCCAGCACTTACTTCTATATAAGGATTTGTAAATCTATCTGTATGTGCAGGTAATGTACCATCATTCTGATAATAACCCTCCAGATCCTCTTTACTCAACAAACCTTTTTCATATAAAGTAGCATAGAGAGCCATTGCTGAGTGAGCTTTAGAAAGTATAAATATATCCCTATTTTCATACTCATCTAATTTCAATATTTTAAAGTATAGTGTACTTAAAATATCTACACAACTTAAGGCAGAACCCACATGAGGAGAAAGAGCAAGATTAGCAATATGAAGTACATTTTTTCTAATATTTGTTGCTATTTGTTCCACTAATATCCTTTATATAAAATTAATATGTTCTATTGATGGTTTTTTTATTTCCCATAAATAGTTATTTATTTGATGATGCCTACAATTTGGTTGACAATTATTTTTTATAATACAATCATTTATATAATTGATACTCTCTTTTTTCTTAGCAGATTCCCAAATATCTTTAAAACTATTATCAAAAATATTACCCATGATAGTTTTTTTATCATACTGATGTGAAAAACAGCTATATACATCCCCGTTTTCATCAATAAAGACTATAAACTCTAAACCATAGCATTTTGTATATTCTCTTTGTAAAGATAAATTTTTAGTACTTCTTACTAAGAATGTAAACTTATCTGTTGTTAATTTTTTAGCTTCTATTGATAAAGATTCTATAAAATCATCTTCAATAAGTTCTTGTACTTCAAACTCATTGTGAGAGTGATCATAAAAGTGCTTTACACTAAAGTAATCAACCCCAAGTTTCTTTAACCTTTTTCCCTGCTCTAATACAAAATCTTTATTTTGAGGAATTAAAACAAATTGAGAACCTATGGTGATTTCAGTATTTAATCTAAGTTTTGCTTCTTTTAATTTTTTAATATTTGATATAACTTTATCCCAATCATCACTTTTTGTTTGATGAATATGAGCATAGTTCTCTTTACTGCCTGCATTAAAAGAAAATCTAATCCAAGTTAAACATTTGACTAAAATATCAAAATGTTCATCTTTTAATAAAGCTCCATTAGTACTTAGTGCTACATCTAAGCCTAACTCTTTTGCTAATTCTATAGCTTGCATAGTTTCTACATGTAATGTTGGCTCTCCATTACCAGCAAATACTAAAGATTTTACACCAAGTGATGCAAGCTCTTTAACAAGTTTTAATAATTTTCCTTGTTGAAACTTCCCCTCATGTCCTAAATAATTATAATGACA
>JAFLJV010000141.1 GCA_022712845.1 Sulfurimonas sp.
GGGTGCATGAAACAATTATTATTTGGTGAATTATAAGAAAAAGTAGAAAAGTAAGCACCCATATTTATTATTAAGTCAAACTTTCTATAAAGTACTGAGACTATAAGGAGTTAAGCAAGAAGTCTAATATTAAAATGATATAATAACTTTAAAAAAAAAGGTGCTTCTTTGAATAGTTCAATGATAGACAGTATTAAGTCTCTTCCACCTCTTTCAACAACTATAGTAAATATAAATAAAATTTATGCAGATGATAATTCAACTATCCATGATATGGCAAAAGCAATAGAGAGTGATCCAATGATGATTGCAAATCTTTTAAAAACTGCAAACTCGCCTCTTTATGGATTTGCAAGAGAGATTAAAAATGCTGCTCAGGCAGTAAGTTTGTTTGGTATGGGGCTAACTCGTTCAATCGCTATAGGTAAATCAGTGAAAAATCTTTTAAATGTTGATATGCAACCATATGGAATAACTTCTGAAAAATTTGCACATATCTCATCACTTCAAGCAACCTTGATATTAAAATGGTATAAACAAATTAACAAACAAAAAGCAGATAAATTATACTTAGCAGCTTTTTTACAAGAAACAGGAAAAATACTTATAGCTAGTAGCATTATTCAAGATGATGAAGCTATAACATTTTCAAGTGAAGTTGAGACTTCAAATAATTTGGCAATTGTTGAAAAATCATATGTTGGAGTGACTTGTAGCCAAGTCACAGCACTTATCTTTGAACATTGGAAATTTAATGATGAGTTTATAGAGATGATTAAATATGCAGACAATCCATCTGAGGCTTCTGAAGAAATAAAAGAGTTTAGTACTGCTTTAAATATAGTTAAAACAATAATCCCAATAAATAAACCTTTATCTGAAGTTGCTATTAATATTGGACTTAAAAAAGCAGAAGATGCAGGTTATAACATTGAACTTTTAAGTGCTACAGTAAATGAAATGGCTGAGTTACAGTAAGGGATGAGTAAAATTGTTACAATTATTGATACTTTTGGTTTTTTCTTCCGTAGCTTTTATGCACTTCCTCAACATCTTAAAAATAAGGATGGCTTTCCAACAGGACTTTTGACAGGTTTTACAAATTTTATAGCAACACTGCAAAAACAGCATGATAGTGATTATTTGATTTTTGCTATAGATACAAAGGGTCCTACTTTTAGAAATGATATAGACCCGAACTATAAAGCCCATAGAAAACCACCACCACCAGAACTTACAATGCAGTTACCAATAGCTATAGAGTGGATAGATAAGATGGGTTATAAAACTTTAGGTCAGGTTGGTTTTGAAGCTGATGATATGATAGCTACAGTTACTCATCTTGCAAAAGAAAAGGGTTATAAAGTGAGAGTGGTTTCTCATGATAAAGATTTATATCAGTTAATAGATGATGGAATTGTTACAGTTATTGATGCTATTAAGAGAAAAAGTATGGATGAAGATGCTTGTTTTGAGAAATTTGGCGTAACTCCAAAGCAGTTTATTGATTATCAATCTATTTTAGGAGATTCGGCTGATAATGTCCCTGGAGTAAAGGGTGTTGGAAAAGTTGGAGCGGAGAAACTTTTAGTAGAGTATGGTACTTTGGATAATATATATGTAAATATAGATGAGATAAAACCAGCAGGTGTTCAGAAAAAACTTATAGACTCAAAAGAGAGTGCTTATATGTCAAAAGAGCTTGTTACTCTAAAGCATGATGTGTTTTGTGAGTTTAATTTTGATGAGTATACAATGGATGTAAAAAATCCATTTTTAAATATCTATGATGAGCTTGTTAAGTATGAACAAAATGCAGTACTTAGAGTTTTACATGCAAAAAATATGGTTTCAGATTCAACAAAACAAAAAGCAGTAAAAAAAGTTGAAGTAGAGATACAACAAACTAGGAAACTTGAGTTTAAAGCAACACTTTTAACTGATGTAAAAGAGTTAAACAAAGTTTTAAATACTTTGACTCCTGAGACTATAGTAGCTTTTGATACAGAGACAACAGGTCTTGATTATGAAAAAGACTCACTTGTAGGTTTTAGTTTTGGTTTTAATGATGAAGAAGCTTATTATGTGCCATTTGCTCACTTTTACTTAGGTGTATTAGATCAAATTAGTATAGAGGACTCTAAAAGAGCTATAAGAAAAATATTTAACTCTAAAGTCGTTGGACATAACATAAAATTTGACCTGCATTTTATATCAAGATTTTTAGATGATAATTCTTTAGAGGTTTTTTCAGACTCTATGATACTTGCTTGGCTTATAAACCCAGAGAGTGCTCTATCACTTGATAAACTCTCAGATGCACTGTTAAATCACTCTATGGTGGCTTTTAAAGATACAGTGAAAAAAGGTGAGACCTTTGCAAGTGTTGATTTAGTAGATGCTTGTAAGTATGCAGCAGAAGATGCTTACATAACTTTAAAACTTTATAATGTGTTTTTAGAGAAGCTAGAGCTTCAAAGTGCATCTCACTTGATAAAAGAGTCAAGTGAGATAGAAATTCCTTTTATCACTACACTTTTAAAAATGGAAAAAGAGGGTATAGAGGTAGATAGTTCTTTCTTAGAGAATTTTTTAGTAGAGGTAAAAGAAACTCTAGTTGAATTAACTAAAAAGATTTATGCTTTAGCTGGTAGTGAGTTTAACATCAATTCTACTCAACAACTAGGTGGTATCCTTTTTGAACATCTTGAATTACCTGTTGGTAAAAAAACTAAAACAGGTTACTCAACTAACGAACAGGTTCTAACCTCACTTAAAGATGCTCATGAGATTATTCCATCTCTTTTAGAGTATCGTGAAGTGTATAAGTTATACTCTACATATATAGAGCCACTGTTGAGGTTATCAAAAGAGAGTTCTAATTCAAGGATACATACATCTTTTGTACAAACGGGAACTGCAACAGGACGACTTAGTTCAAAAAATCCAAACTTACAAAATATCCCTACAAGAACAAAACTGGGTGCTAAGATTAGAGAAGCATTTGTAGCAGGTGATGGTAAAAAGCTTATAGGGATTGACTACTCTCAAATTGAGCTTAGACTACTTGCTCACTTTTCACAAGATAGTGTTTTAGTTAATGCATTTACTCATGATAAAGATATACATATGCAGACAGCTATTGCTCTTTTTGGTGAGGATGA
>JAFLJV010000142.1 GCA_022712845.1 Sulfurimonas sp.
AAGTAAATCAGCATAAGCTCCATCAGCTCCAGTATGAATATCAATAATTGCTTCATCTTTGTTATCAGTTGCAGAAATTATAGCAGCACCAGCACCATCACCAAAAAGGATACATGTTCCTCTATCAGTATAGTCTGTAATAGAAGATAATTTTTCAGCACCTATTATCAGAATATTTTTTTTCATCCCTGATTCTATAAATGCTTTTGCAATAGATAAAATATAAACAAAACCTGTACATGCTGCAGATATATCAAATGCTGTAACATTACCAAGTCCAAGTTTTGTTGAAATTATTGTTGCTGTAGATGGCATACAAAAATAATCTGGAGATATTGTTGCACAAATAACCATATCTATCTCACTTTTGTCAATACCACTTCTCTCAATTGCAAGATTGGCTGCATGGACAGCCATATCACTTGTAAACTCATCTTTAGCTGCAATATGACGCTCTTTGATACCTGTTCTTTTAGTAATCCATTCATCTGAAGTATCAACCATTTTTGATAAATCTTCATTTGAAAGTATCTTACTAGGAACATAAGCACCTATAGAGCGAAATGCAGCATAAGCCATTAGTTTTCCTTATTTTTCAACTCTTCAAGTCTCTGGATAATATGCTCATTTACACCAGTGTCAACATAATTTATTGCCTGATAGATTGCATTTTCAATCGCTTTAGCGTTACTTTTACCATGACTAACTATTGCACAGCCTTTAATTCCAATAAGTGGAGCTCCACCAATCTCTGCATAGTCCATCTGCTTTTTAAGAAGTCTAAATACTTTTCTCATAAGTAATGCACCAGTAATTGCAATTGGGGATTTTCTAATATACTCTTTTATAAGTCCACTAATAGTAGATGCTACACCCTCGCTAGCTTTTAAAACTAGGTTTCCTACAAAGCCATCACAAGTAATTACATCACAAGTACCATTAAAAATATCACTGCCCTCAACATTGCCCTTAAAACCTTTATAGCCTTCAAGAAGCTTATAAGCAGACTTCGTTATTTCATTTCCCTTAGAACTCTCTTCACCATTGGCAAGTAAACCAATAGATGGCGTTTGTATACCAAACATATCCTCAGCATAACATCCACCCATTACTGCAAATTCAGCTAAGTGTTCAGGTTTTGAATCAACATTTGCACCAACATCCAAAACAATTGATTTTTTAGAATTTTTTGTAGGCATTAAAGCTACAAGAGCAGGACGAGAAACACCTTTAAGACGACCTAGTCTAAGAGTAGCTAATGTCATTGTAGCACCACTATGTCCAGCGGAGACTACACCATCAGCTTCTCCAGTTTTAACTAAATCAACAGCTTTGTATATACTACTTTCTTTTCTCTTTATTGCATCGGTTGCAGCATCATTCATTGATATAACATCATCTGCTTCTACTATAGAAACCTTATCTCTATAACGTTTTGGTAACAGAGGTAAAATTTCTGATTTTTTTCCTACTAATATAGGTTCAAATGATTTTTTCTTTAGTGCAGCAATACAACCCTGTACAATTGGCTCAGGACCAAAGTCCCCGCCCATTGCATCAATAGCAATTTTTACCATTGACTACTTATACTCACCCGTTGTTGGGTTGATATGATGTGGAAGTTTATAAGTTCCATCTTTATCTTTAACTGGACGAGCTAAAGAGATTTTATAGTGAGTTCTTCTTTTCGCTGAACGAGAGTGAGAGACTCTTCTTTTAGGTACTGCCATAGTATCTATTCCTTTGTTTTATTTAGACCAAACTGGTCTATTAAGTCAACCTTGCTAAAAGGCAAATTTCATTTTATTACTCTTGAGAATTTATACAATCCTCACAACTGTTATAATCACTCTTAATAAGTTCTATTTCTGAATTCATTAAATCTTCTAAGTTAGCCATTGAATCTAAAGATTCAACAACATCAAGTATAGATTCTTCACTTTTCTCATAAACACCATCAAAGATAAAAAACTCTACTTCTTCATCTATATTTAGTTCAAACTCGTTAGCACATATATCACAATTTGTAATAATTTTTCCATCTAATTTTGCTTTTAGCAGAATTAATTTGTTGGCATCATACTGTAAATAACCTTTAAAAGTTATTTCATTAGAGTTTATCTCAAAGTCTACAGGTGTTTTACCAACTTTTCTTAATGTTACTTTCATCACTTAATTCTTAAATGAAAAATCTCTTAACTTAAGAGATTTCTCTCTCTGAAAAGAAGAAAGCAATTTCAACAGCTGCATTCTCAACAGAATCACTTCCATGAACTGCATTTGCATCTATATTTTCAGCAAAATCTGCACGAATTGTACCAGCTTCAGCTTCTTTAGGATTAGTAGCACCCATTAAATCACGATTTTTACTCATCGCATTTTCACCTTCTAAAACTGTTACAACTACTGGTCCGCTAATCATAAAATCAACTAAGTCACCAAAGAATGGTCTCTCTGCATGAACAGCATAAAATGCTTCTGCATCTGCTCGTGAAAGTTGAATTTTTCTTGTTGCTGCTATTTTAAGACCACTGCTCTCAAAACGATCTAATATTTTACCTATAACACCCTTAGCTACGGCATCTGGTTTTATAATTGATAGTGTACGTTCCATCTATTCTCCTGTAAATACTTAAAAATTTTGTGGAATTATACCCAAAAAATCATATAATTAAAATTAAAATAAATTTGTAGATTTATAAATAGTGTGTGGATAGAAAGAAATTTACAAAGTATTAAAACTTTGTAAATTATTAAAAGATTATTCTACAACAGGTTCTTTACTTGAACGTTGTTCATCTGTGATATCTTCACGATGTGATGGACTCTCACCAATTGCGTCCCAAGTGATACATCCCTCTGTAGGACATGCTGTTGCACATGCTGGCTCATCATGGTGTTCAACACACTCTACACATTTGTCAGCATATACATAATAAATCTCTTCATCTGTTGGATTATCATCCTCATCTACGATTGCTTCTACTGGACACTCATCAATACAAGCACCACAGTTAATACACGTATCATTAATAATTACTGCCATTAGTATTCTCCTGATATTTTTTTTGAAAAGTTAGTTTATCACAAGAATTTTAAAGATAGCTAAAATATTTTTTTTAGAGATGCATTTATGACATTATGTTACTATTTATCAATAAACAACCCCTCAATAAGGGTTTTGATAATGATTATTATTAAAGTTTTAAGAAGTTTTTTATATCATTTACTCTATCTGTTTGCTCCCAGGTAAAACCATCTTCTTCTCTGCCAAAATGCCCATAAACAGCTGTTTTTCTATAAATTGGACGAAGTAAATCAAGTGATTCAATAATGCCTTTAGGAGAGAGATCAAAAAGTTCTTTTACACACTCTTGTATCTTCTCTTCATCAACTCTTCCTGTATTATGAGTATCCACAAAAATTGAAACAGGTTGTACAAGACCTATGGCATATGAAACTTGAATGGTGACTCTATCACATACATCAGCAGCAACTAAATTTTTTGCTACATGTCTACAAGCATATGCTGCACTTCTGTCAACTTTTGTTGGGTCTTTACCAGAAAATGCACCTCCTCCATGAGGACAACTTCCACCATATGTATCCACTATAATTTTTCTTCCAGTAAGTCCTGCATCACCTTGTGGTCCACCAATTACAAATTTTCCAGTTGGATTTATATGAAAGATTACATCCTCACTTAATAACTCACTTGGAATAACTTCTTTTATAACCTCTTCAATCATATCTTTATGAATTTGAGCTTGTGAAACATCAGGGGCATGCTGAGTTGAGATAACTACAGTTTCAACTGAAACAGGTTTTTCATCTATATACTTTACACTTATCTGTGCTTTTCCATCAGGACGGAGATATGGTACTATCCCCTCTTTTCTAACCTCTGCGAGTCTTCGAGTTAAACGATGAGCTAAATATATTGGCAATGGCATAAGCACATCTGTTTCACGACAAGCATAACCAAACATCATGCCTTGGTCACCTGCACCTATCTCTCCATCTTTTTGATCAACACCTTGGTTAATATCTGGTGACTGTTCGCCAATCCCATTTAGTATAGCTGCCGCACGATAATCAAATCCATATGTAGCATCTGTATATCCAATATCTTGAATAACTTTTCTAGCAATCTCTTGCATCGGGGCATAAGCCGTTGTTTTTAGTTCGCCTGCGATTACACAAAAACCATTTGATACTAAAGTTTCACACGCAACGCGTGCATTAGTATCATGTTCAATAATATAATCCAAAATTGCATCACTGATTTGATCTGCCATCTTATCAGGGTGCCCTTCTGTTACAGACTCCGAAGTAAATATATACTCTTTAGTCATCGATTTTTCCTTATTGATATATGAAGTCTTGCCTCATAAATCTTTTGAAGTATAGCAGGAGTAAGCTAAAATTACTTTTTAGAATTTAACCTTGACTGATACTCTTGCCCATGATTACATACTGGACATTTTTTTAGAGCTTTTTTCCCATAGTGAACATGTCCACAAACTTCACATATCCAAGTTTCTTCCTCATTTTCACTAATAAATTCAGCATCTGATTCAAGTCTTTCTAAAAGCATTTTAAACATATTTTCATGTTCTACCTCTATCTTACAAATTCCAGAAAATAGTCTTGCTGCTTCTTTATGTCCTTCTTCTTTAGCAATTGCCGCAAAGTCTGGATACATAGTTACATTTTCATAACTCTCACCATCTATCGCGTATTGAAGATTTTCTTTTGTATTTCCAAAACTATCTTCAGTATCATTAGCCATTCTATTGTGAAGTGCCAATTCTAATTTTGCATGTACCTTTTCATTATTAGCAGCTCTTTGGAAATGTTCTGCTATATCTCTATAGCCCTCTTTTTGAGCAACTTTTGCAAAATACTCATACTTATTTCTTGCTTGTGATTCACCTGCAAATGATTTCATTAAATTTACTAATGTTAAATTTTCTGTTATCATCTCCATCGCTTCTCCACAACAGTGAAGTTCTCCACCACCAACACTTTGTACCTCTACTATATTTCCACATTTGTTACATTTGTATGTTTCATACTGTCTCATCTTAAATTCCTATATTTTTATTTTACCAATTTTAGCAAACAGGTATTTTAATTTTGCTGTTATTAAAACTATGAATTCTATGTTCACACCAAGTATTTTACCCTGATTATTATCAAGATTTTGTTTTTTTAAATAGTCCACAATTTCTTTGTGACCAAATATACCCGCATATATAATTGCATTCCCATCCATTATTGCACCATTTTCAACTAGCAACTTCACCATTTCAAAATTTCCTTTGAAACAGACACCTTCGAGAGGGGTTTGTCCCCTCTGATTTATTTTATTTATATCAGCATCAAACTCAAGAAGCATTTTAGATGTTTCTAAGTTAGCGTTATATGTGGCTAGCATTAACAAAGAATCATCTTTGTGAGTACAAAGATTAACACTCATTCCGTGCTTTATCATAAGTTCTAACTCTTGCGTATTTCCCTCTCTTGCAAAATCTAACGCCATCATTTGAAGCTGAACATATCTTTCTTCCTCTTCTTTTGATATTTCCATATTAGTTTAAAGCTTTTCTTACACCTGTTGCATACTTTGAGCTAATTTGTTCAAAAAGTGCTAATTGCTTATCTATAATCTCTGAAGGAACTCCATCCATAGCAGCTGCAATGTTTGAGAAGAGTTGATTTTTCTGATTCTCGTCCATAATATTAAATAAATCTCTAGCTTGATAAAAATGATCATTATTTAAACTTCTATCGTATCTCGCTGCATTACCATCTAATTCTAAAGGTGGTTCTAAATATTGAGAATCCTCTTTTGCTCCACCAAAACTATTTGGTTCATATGTAAGTTCTGCTTTTTGATTAATATCTTCAAAACTCATTGACCCGTCTTTATGATAAGTATTTACTTCATTTAATGGTCTATTAATTGGTAGAGCTTCATAATGTGTTCCAACTCTATATCTTTGAGCATCTGGATAAGCAAAACCTCTAGCTTGAAGCATTTTATCTGGAGATAAAGCAATTCCAGGAACTGTATTTGATGGTGAAAATGACACTTGTTCCACTTCATTGAAATAGTTATTTGGATTTCTATTTAACTCTAAAACACCAACATCTATAAGGGGGTACTCTTTTTGTGACCAAACTTTGGTTAGATCAAAAGGATTATCTTTATGATTTTTAGCTTCTTCTTCACTCATTACTTGTATTTTAAAATCCCATTTTGGAAAGTTTTTGTTTTCAATTGATTCATATAAATCTTTTTGAGAGCTTTCTCTATCATTTGCTATGACTTGATTACCTTCTTCATTTGTCATATTCTTGATACCTTGGCAGGTTTTAAAATGAAATTTAACCCAAGTTCTTTCATTGTTTTTATTTATAAAACTATATGTATGTGAGCCAAAACCATGCATGTGTCTATAATCTGTAGGTAAGCCACGGTCTGAAAAAAGAATGGTTATTTGGTGTAAAGATTCAGGAGTTAGTGACCAAAAATCCCACATAGCGATAGGGTTTCTCATATTTGTTCTTGGATCTCTTTTTTGAGTGTGTGCAAAATCTGGAAATTTATATGGATCTGCTACAAAAAACACAGGAGTATTGTTTCCAACTAAGTCCCAATTTCCTTCTTGTGTGTATAACTTAAGAGCGAAACCTCTTACATCTCTTTCAGCATCAGCAGCTCCCCTCTCCCCTGCAACTGTTGAAAATCTTAAAAATAAAGGAGTCTCTTTTGCTACTTCACTAAATATGTCAGCCTTAGTATATTTAGTAATATCATTTGTAACAGTTAAAATACCATGAGCACCAGAACCTTTTGCATGCATAGTTCTCTCTGGTATTCTTTCCCTGTTTTGATGAGCAAGTTTTTCAATTAGCGCATAATCCTGCATTAAAAGTGGTCCTCTCTCACCTGCTGTTAAGGCATCTTGATGACTACCTAATGCTTCCCCTGCTGTTGTTGTTACTTTTCTCATCTTATTTTCCTTTATGGATAATTTTTTTTCCATATGGAAATTGTTACATAAATAAACTTAAAGGATAATTATTATCCTTTAATAGCAATTAGTGTAGAACTACATTATGAATAATTATACTGATATATTAAGAAAACACAACTTAAAGGTTACTCCTCAAAGGTTAGCAATAACTGGTATACTTTATAAACAAGGGCATATAAATATTGAATTCTTATATGAAGTAATGATTAATTTAGAAAAAATTATCAAAGAAAAATCTAAGTTAAGTACTTTCAAAATAAAATCTAGCGATTTAGCTTTATCAGAATTATGTAAAAATTGCCAATAAATTTAAAAGATAAAAATTATCCTTAAAGAAAATTATTACTTCATTTCATCTAAGATTAGTTAATTATATTTTAGTTAGAATTTCACCATAAACAAAAATACATAAGGATATATATATGTTAGTAACAAATCCAGCTCCAGACTTTACAGCAACTACAGTTTTAGGTGACGGTTCAATCGTTGAAGATTTTAAATTAAGTGAAAACTTTGGTGAAAAAGGTACTGTTCTTTTCTTTTACCCACTAGATTTTACATTTGTTTGTCCATCAGAGCTTATCGCTTTTGATCACAGACTAAACGATTTTAAAGAGCGTGGTGTTAATGTTATAGGTGTGTCTGTAGATAGCCAATTTTCTCACTTTGCATGGAGAGAAACTCCAATTAATAATGGTGGTATCGGTAGAGTTGGTTACCCTCTTGTAGCTGACCTTACAAAACAAATCTCAAAAGATTATGATGTTCTTTTTGGTGGTGCTGTAGCACTTCGTGGTTCATTTTTAATTGACGCTAAAGGTATTGTTCGCCATTCAGTAGTAAATGATTTACCACTTGGTCGTAACATTGATGAAATGTTAAGAATGGTAGATACTATGCAGTTTACTGATGAACACGGTGAAGTATGTCCTGCTGGTTGGATAAAAGGTGATGAAGGTATGAAAGCCACTACAGAAGGTGTTGCTGAGTATCTTGGTAAACATGAGGGTGATTTATAATCATCTTCTTTTTTTAACTCTCACTTTTTATATGTAAACCCAAATTTGTTGTGAAGCAAGATTTAAAGTAAAAATTATGGGATCTAAATAACCATCTACAATTTTTAAATTCAAGTTTTTACTAAGTCCTTTATAAATTTTAATTAATATTTTTAATGGAGAAAAAATTCCACCATCTAAGAGTATTAGTTATATTTGGGATTTTAATCTTTTTATATTTATTTCTCGTAAATAAATAAGATAAAGTTACTCTTAAATTCTGTATAAGCTATTCTAACTTTTTGATTAGTAATAGTATAATAAACAAGCATTTTTTAAATTTATAGCAATAATTCATCCAAGTTTTCATCTAGATTATTAAATCTATATTCACATTTTTTTAAATGTAAATAAAAATTATATTTACACAAAATTGTTATTATTAATTAGTTATAATGTGAAATATTTTAATATAGAGGAATTTAATTATGAAAAAAATCTTTATAATATGTTTTAGTATCTTAGTCTCAACTCTTCAAGCTGACTACATAATTAAATATGATATGAGTGGTACACTTCAAACATTCAAATATCACAGTCCTACAAAATCAACATATAGCATGAAACTTGATGGAGTGGATAATAAAACATATAGAGTTGGTAACAAAATTTATTCAGTTTCTACTCACTGCAATCAACAATATATTATCGAGGCAGATGAAGCAAAAGAAACAATGAAGTCCATTGGTTTTGATGTTTCACAACTTAATGAAGAGATAGCAAAACCAGAATTTAGTATAGAAAAAACAGGTAAAAAAGTTAAAGTTAATGGTATTAGTGGTGAAGTGTGGATTCTCTCATCTGCTGATGAAAAAGAAACTGAAACAGCAGAGATAGTTGTAACAGATAATAAAAAAATTGTAGAAGCTACTCGAGGGATGTTTGAATTAATGAACATTCTTGGTATGACACAAGGTTATAACTTTTTTGAGGTTGAAAAAGGATATGTAAACATTAAAGGAACTGGTTTTGAGCTTAAAGAGTTTAGTGATAAAAAAATTAATAGTAGTGAATACGAACTTCCAAAAGATGCAAAAAAAGCAAAAACATCTGAGTTAATATTATTAAGTATGCTAGGTTGTGAAAAAATCAAACAAGAAAAATCTGAATTAGAACAAAATATTATTGATAATACAAAAAATGAACAAGAAGAAAAACCCGAATCAAAACAAAATATTATGGAAGATATGAAAGAAATAAAAGAAGCGGTCAACTTATTAAAAAGTTTTTTTTAAGTGCTAGATAAACTACATAAAAACATTCAGCTAGTTATTGATGAAAAAAACTTTCATCTATATGGTGAATGGTGGTTGATTTTAGTAGACTCTATAATTTATGGATTAGATAGTGAAGACTTTAAACAATTAAAGAGCATTAAATTAGAAAAACAAAAATTTAACAAAGTAATTATACTCTCTCCAAAAGGAGACTTTAAAGCTTTTGAGTTTTAAGTGATTATTTTAAAATATATGCAAAAAGAAGAAAATATATATATAAAAAAGCTATAATTTATTAAATTAGATAAGCTGTTAATAAACAGATACAGGAGATATTATGCCTCACTTTATAATAGATTGTTCCCAAAGTATTTTAAAATTACATTCCCAAGAGAAGATAATTGAACAAGTTCATATTTCAGCTGTTTCAACTAAACTATTTCATAAAAATGATGTAAAAGTGAGAGTAAATATTTTTCAAAAATACTCTACGGGAGATAAAAAAGAAGA
>JAFLJV010000143.1 GCA_022712845.1 Sulfurimonas sp.
TAAGTTTGAGTTTGCTCTTATTTTAGGAGTAAAAGTAAAATAACTTTTTACACGGTTTTTGAGGTTTTTAGCTTTACCAATATAGAGAATTTGTCCATTATTGTCAAAATATTGATATATCCCAGCAGAAGATGGAAGTTGTTTTACAGTCTCTTCAAGAGTCATTTTTAGCTTTTATAATCTCTTTAATACTACGAACAAGGGAGTTTAATTTTTTATCTTTAATATTGATTTCAAATTTTCCACTTGCACGCTCTTTATAAAAATATTCTATTTTTTTATTTTTTTGGGATAATTTTTTTTTAGGTGTATGCGTTACAAAGGCTTTTATATCATCAAATAAACTTTTTTCACACTCAAGACATTCCTCTGGTAAATGAAAATTTAAAGCACTTTTAATACTTTGTATACTATTATCAAACTCTTGTTTTCCAACAGGGTGATTAAAAACAAAAAAAAGAGTTTTGTTTTTAATATAGGCAAAGTTTATCATCTTTTGAATAGGTGGTGTAAACATATTTTGCACAGTTTTAATGCATTTAAAATAAGAAAGTTTAGAAAATTGAGGTTTATATTGAAGAGAAGTAATAATTTGACTAGCATTTTTCATATGGTAATTATAGCAATGTTTTTGTTAAGTTTAAATGGGTGTGGATATAAAGCCCAACCATATTATCTGCAACAAGCACCAGAGGGTGATGAAAATGTTGAATTTATCATTAAAAAATCAACTCTTAAGAGTGATGAAAATAATGAAAGCTGTAATGAAGAAAAATGAAATATGATGTGATAATAATAGGTGCTGGCGTAGCTGGATTATATGCTGCTTTGCATCTACCATCTGATAAAAAAGTTCTTATTATAAATAAAAGAGAAACTTTTAAGTGTAATAGCTTTTATGCTCAAGGTGGTGTTGCCCTTGCAGTAGATGATGATGATATATCTTCTCATGTTAAAGATACACTAGAGGCTGGAGCTGGTCTTTGTAATGAAGAAGCAGTTTTAACAATGAGTGAGAATTCCAGAGATACAATTGATGATTTGATAAAGCGTGGATTTATTTTTGATAGTGATGATGATGGAAACTTACTTTATACTAAAGAAGCTGCACATTCAAGAGAGAGAATACTTCATGCTGGTGGAGACGCAACTGGTAGATATATGCACCATTTTTTACTCTCTAAAAATCCACATCCAATGCTTGGTGATGCAAGAGTAGTTGATCTTCTTATAAAAGATGGTGCGTGTTATGGAGTTACAGTTCTTGATCATAGAGAGAGTAGAAATATATATGCCGATAGTGTAATCATCGCAAGTGGTGGAGTTGGCTCACTTTATGAGTATCATACCAACGCTCCATGTATTAGTGCTGATTTACAAGGTTTATGTGTTTTAAAAGGTATAAAATTAGAAAATATGGAGATGATGCAGTTTCATCCAACAGTTTATGTAAATACTCAATATGCACAAAAACTTCTGCTTACTGAAGCTCTTCGTGGTGAAGGTGCAACTATTGAAGATGAAGAGGGTAGAAGATTTTTATTTGATTATGATGATAGAGGAGAACTTGCTTCAAGAGATATCGTTTCTAAAGCGATATATGATTATTCTAAAAAAACAGGGTCTAAAATCTATCTATCACTTAAAAACTTTGAATATCATCATTTTATGCATAGATTTCCAAATATTTTTAAAAAGTTACATGATATAGGTTTTAATGTTCCTACTCAAAGAGTTCCAATATCACCAGCATTTCATTATGCAATAGGTGGCATAAAAACTAATCTTTGTGGAGAGATAGCAAATGTAAAAAATCTTTATGCAATCGGAGAAGTTGCATCTACGAAAGTACATGGTGCAAATAGACTTGCATCAAACTCGCTTTTAGAAGGCCTTGTTTTTGCAAAAAAAACGGCACAAACACTCCTAAAAACTAAAATAGATAAAAAATTTATAGAGTTTGATGTAAGTGATGAGGTGATGAGTTTAAAAGATGATAAAGAAAAAAAGAATCAACTTCGCAAAATAATGTGGGAAAATGTATCAATTGTTAGAACAAAAAGAGGACTAAATAGTGCTTTAACAAAAATTAATGTACTATTAGCACGAAATATTGGAAAACTACTTAAGTTTCGACTATTAACTGCAAAAGAAATAGTTATAGCAGCTTTAGCTAGACATAAATCAATAGGTGTACACTATTTAAAAAAGGAAAATAATGATTAAATTATTGATCATGATGTTAAGTGCTAGTTTAGCTTTTGGAAGTTCAGGTGAAGTTATGGTGCATCCAGATATTACTATGACATGGGTTGGCTTTTTAGCATTGGCTATTTTTGTAATTGGATACTATTTTATAGCTACAGAGGAAAAATGGCATATTGATAAAGCAAAACCAGCTTTACTGATAGGTACTTTTATGTTTATGCTTGTTGCATTTTACTATGCAATAAATGGTCTAAATATGGATATGGTTCATAAAGAAGCAAATCATTTAATACTAGAAATTGCTGGTATTTTCTTCTTCTTATTTGTTGCTATGACATATATTGAAACTCTGATACATATGAATGTGTTTGAAAAATTAAAATATAAGCTAATATCAAAAGGTTATACATACAGACAGTTGTTTTGGATTACAGGAATTATAGCATTTTTCCTTTCTCCTATTGCAGATAACTTAACTACAGCACTTATCCTAGCAACTGTTCTTATTACTATAGAGCAAAAAAATAAAGCCTTTCTTGTTCCAGGTGCTATTAATATTGTTGTTGCAGCAAATGCAGGTGGTGCATGGAGTCCATTTGGCGATATTACGACACTTATGGCATGGACAGCAGGAAAAGGGGAATTTGTTGATTTCTTGTTTCTTTTTCCAGCATCAATTGTAGGGTATATTGTAACTGCATCTTTACTATCAAGATTTGTTCCCCAGACAGCTCCTGAGATTGATTTATCAAAAGAGGTTGAACCTAAAATGGATAAGGGCGCTAAAGTTGTAATGGCTCTTGGAATTTTTACAATATTTTCTGCGGTAATGAGTCATCAAGTTTTACATCTACCTGCAATGTGGGGGATGATGTTTGGTCTATCTTTACTTAAAATATATGATTATTCTCTTAAGAGAAAGCATGGAAAAGGTTTTGGAGTATTTGCAGCAATAGCAAAAATTGAAAATAATACACTGATGTTTTTCTTCGGTATTTTAGCAGCTGTTGGTGCATTATACTTTATTGGTTGGTTAGGACTTGCTGCGGTTGTTTATGATCCTTCAGTTCTTGGACCAACTTGGTCAAATATTGGTGTAGGTTTTCTCTCTGCTATTGTGGATAATATTCCTGTTATGTCAGCTGTTTTAAAAGCAAGTCCAGATATGGGACTTGACCAGTGGATGTTAGTTACTTTAACTGCTGGTGTTGGTGGTTCTATGATTGCATTTGGTTCGGCTGCTGGTGTTGGTGTTATGGGTAAATTACCAGGTATCTATACGTTTGGCTCACACATGAAGTACGCTTGGACTATCGTTATCGGTTATTTTGTATCTATTGCAGTTTGGTATCTTCAGTATGAAGTACTAGGTTTTTATATTAAACATTGATAGCCTTGTTTTAAAAAGTGATTTGAGTAAATACTCTTTCACTTTTTGAAGTATTTTTTTTTCTTATATCAGATATTAATCTTATTTACTGTATTCTTCCACTAATTATTACCTCATTTTTTTAAAGGCATTTATATGACAAATGTTAGCATTATCGTTTTAGATTTTGGTTCTCAATACACTCAACTTATAGCTCGTCGTCTTCGTGAAGATAAAATTTATTGTGAAATTCTTCCTTATCATACATCAGCAGAAGAGATTCAAGCAAAAAATCCTCAAGGTATCATACTTAGTGGTGGTCCTTCATCTGTATATAATGAAGATGCTTATGAAGTAGATAAAGATGTTTATAAAATGGGCTTACCAATTCTTGGTATCTGTTATGGCATGCAAAGAATAGCAGTTGACTTTGGAGGGAGTGTTATCCGCTCAAACCATCATGAATATGGAAAGGCTGAACTTACTATAAATGATTTTGGAAATGTATGTTCTCCGCTTTTAGCTGATTGTGATAATAATCATGTAGTTTGGATGAGTCACTCGGATAAAGTTGATGTACTCCCTGAAGGTTTTTCTCCGATAGCTACATCAGATAACTCTCCATATGCCGCAATAGCTAATGAAGAAAAAAAAGTTTATGCGATGCAATACCACCCAGAAGTTCAACACTCTGAGGAGGGTTATTTAATGCTTCGTAATTTTGCAAGAAATATTTGTGGAATTACCCAAAAATGGAAGATGGAACATTTCTTAAAAGAGCAAATTAAACTAATTCGTGAAAAAGTTGGTACTGGAAAAGTTCTTTGTGGTTTAAGTGGAGGAGTTGATAGTTCTGTTGTTGCTGCGATGCTTTATGAAGCTATTGGGGACCAACTAGTTCCTGTATTTGTTGACAATGGACTACTACGAAAAGGTGAGCGAGAACAAGTTGAACAAGTATTCAAAGTAAATCTAAAAACTCCTTTAATTACTGTTGATGCTGTTGATAATTTTTTAGGAAAATTAAAAGGTATATCAGACCCTGAAGAAAAGAGAAAAATTATTGGTCATGCTTTCATTGAAGAGTTTGAAAAAGAGGCTAAAAAACATGATGGAATTAAGTTTCTAGCTCAAGGTACACTTTACCCTGATGTTATTGAGTCTATCTCTGTAAATGGTCCATCTGAGGTTATTAAATCTCATCATAATGTTGGTGGATTACCAGACTGGATGGATTTTGAACTAATTGAACCACTTCGTGAACTATTTAAAGACGAAGTTCGTAAGATTGGACTAGAATTAGGTTTACCAGAGGGTATGATTAACCGTCATCCATTCCCTGGACCAGGTCTAGCTATTCGTATTATGGGTGATGTTAATGTACCTGATTTAACAATTCTTCGTGAAGCGGATGTGATTTTACTTGATGAGTTAAAAGCTAGTGGATATTATGCTAAAACTTGGCAAGCATTCGTAGTTTTACTTAATGTAAAATCAGTTGGTGTAATGGGTGATAACCGTACATATGACAATACTGCATGTGTAAGAGTTGTAGAGGCTGTTGATGGAATGACTGCAACATTTGCTCACCTTCCACATGATTTACTAGAGAGAATTTCTCGTCGTATTATTAATGAAGTTGATGGAATTAACAGAGTAGTATATGATATATCATCAAAACCACCAGCAACAATAGAGTGGGAATAAATTAAGAAAAATTTCGGCTCATCTTGCAATGATTTAGGCACGACATAGTTCACTATGTCTTAACCTAAAAACATCACAATCTAAACCAAACTTTTTATAATTTTGAAATACTAAATATTTTATATTTTAATTTAAAATTGGAGAATCTTATATGTCAAAACAAATTTATCTTTTTGCTACCTCAAAAAGTCTGCATGCTACAAGTGTTAAATCATTAGAAGTTAGATTTTTAAAACCAGATATAGATTTTTCAAAATATGATTATTTGATTGTTACATCAAAACAAACTGTAAAAGCATTTGAGCAGTATGATAAAAAAGATTTTATAGATATTCCTGCTTTATGTGTTTCTGTAAAAACTGCAACTGCTTATGAGAATTTTGGTGGTAAGATTTTAGCTATTGGTGATGGTTATGGAGATAATCTTGTTAAAAATATAGAAGAGTTTTCAAAAGATACAAAGTGGCTTTATTTAAGAGCAGAAGTTATAGCGTCAGATTTTGTTCAAAGAAGTCAAAAAAATGGTTATAACATAGATGAAGAGATTCTTTATGTAAGTGAATGTTCACAGGAATTATTGGAGCTTAGAGTTGATGATGACTCCACTTTAATATTTACATCACCATCTGCAATAGAGTGTTTTTTAAAAAATAACACTATAAATAAAGATTCTAAAGTAATTGTAATAGGGAAGACAACAGCCTCTAACCTGCCTGAGTGGGTGAAATATCATGTTTCTCAAAAGACATCTATAGACAGTTGTATTGAATTAGCTCTTTCGTTTTAAAAAAAATAAAGTTTCATAAGAGTATAATTATATTAATAGTCTGAGTGGTTCGATATATCGCACTAATGAGGGTTCTACATTTTCAAACTGTGAACTAGTAGATTTTTTGTGTGTCAGTGCTATCGTTTGAGATATGTTAACTCTGTCGAGATAATGCCGCCGTTAGAGATTTCTCTCTTCACCCAAATTCGGCTTTTAGAACCAAGCCAAATGCGAAACGGCTACTCGGGTTGTTAATAAAAATCTAGCTATATATTTCCCATCTATCAATTATAAAATTAATCTACAATATGCTATAATCGCGAAAATTAATATATAAACATTTTTTTTAAATTTACTATGGAGTGTTGATGAAGATTCTAATTTTAGGTAGCGGTGGTAGAGAGTATTCAATAGCTCGTGCAATTTTAAAAGAAGTAAATTTAAAATCTGATGCTGAATCTAATGAAGGTTCAAAAGTAGGGGAAGCAAAAGAACATGAGCTTTTTTTTATGCCTGGAAATGGTGCTACAAGCTCTTTAGGTACAAACTTAAATATTAAAAATTATGATGATTTAGCAACTTTTGCAATAGATAATAAAATAGAATTAACAATAGTTGGTCCTGAAGCTCCATTGGTTGATGGTGTAGTTGATATTTTTAAAGCTAGGGGTCTTACAATTTTTGGTCCAAGTAAAAAGGCTTCTCAGCTTGAAGGTTCAAAAGTTTATATGAAAAACTTTTTAGCTAAATACAATATTCCTACAGCTCGTTATATCGAAACGTCATCTATTGAAGATGCTTTTAAATTTAGTGATACTTTATCAACCCCTATTGTTGTAAAAGCAGATGGACTTTGTGGGGGTAAAGGTGTGATTATTGCGTCATCTCATGATGAAGCTAAAGTTGCAATTTCAGAGATGTTAAGTGGTAAAAGTTTTGGTGATGCAGGACTAAAAGTGATAGTTGAAGAGTTTTTAGATGGTTATGAGCTCTCAATGTTCGCGGTTTGTGATGGTAATGATTATATCTTACTTCCTGCTGCACAAGATCATAAAAGATTACTAGATGGAGATGCAGGTCCAAATACAGGTGGAATGGGTGCATATGCTCCAACACCACTAGTAGATAAAGAACTTTATCAAAAAGTAAAAGATAGAATTATCCGTCCAACATTAGATGGGATGAAAAAAGAAAATACCCCTTTTGAAGGTGTACTTTTCATTGGAATTATGGTTGTTAATGGTGAGCCAATTACATTAGAGTTTAATGTTAGATTTGGAGATCCAGAGTGTGAAATACTTATGCCACTTATGACCTCAAGTGTAAGTGATATGTTTTATAAAGCGGCAACAAATAAATTATCAGAGATAAAAGTAGAGTTTTCAAAAGATTATGCAGTTGGTGTGGTTATGGCAAGTGGTAACTACCCATATAAAAGTTCAACTCCAGCTGAGATAATTTTAGATGATGTGCATCATGAAGAGATAGAGAAATATACACATATATCATATGCTGGTGTAAGTGAAGAAGACGGTGTATTATATGCTGATGGTGGAAGAGTTTTAGTTTGCATTGGTATAGGTGATACAATTAAACAAGCAAGAGATAGAGCTTATCTAAGATGTGGGCAAGTTCATTTTGCAGGTAAAAAAATTAGATCTGATATAGCTTATCAAGCACTTTAGGAAATATAAAAATTGAACGAAGAGATACAAAATAAACTTCATCGTGAAGATATGACTTTAGCCCCAATAAAAAAGAGAGGTATGGCTCTTTTTATAGATGAGATGTTACTATCTTTAATACTTATATTTGCACTAAGTGATTCATTTTTTGATGCTAAAACTCTTGAAGAGATGATAATTCTTACAAATACATTTATTTTAGAGTATATGGCTATGAAGATTTTTTATCAAGCTTTTTTTGTTATGCAATATGGTGCATCAATTGGTAAAATAGTAATGAAAATAAGAGTAGTAGAGGTTAGTACACTGCAAACACCAAATGTAATAGTTGCTCTAAATCGTTCATTTATTAGGGTTGTAAGTGAGATGCTATTTTATCTAGGATTTTTGTGGGGAATAGTCGAGCCAAATCGTCAAGCATGGCATGATAAAAGTGCAAAAACATTGGTTATAAATGCTTAAATTATCTATTGTACTTATTTTATTA
>JAFLJV010000144.1 GCA_022712845.1 Sulfurimonas sp.
GATAATCTTTACTCTCCAGAAAATGCTTCACTTTCTCACCTTTTAGATCAAGCACTTAAATCAAATTATCTTTTTGAAAAAGATGTAGATTATGTTGTTAATGATGGTGAAGTTATAATAGTTGATGGATTTACTGGTCGCTTAAGTGAAGGTCGTCGTTTCTCAGAAGGTCTTCATCAAGCACTTGAAGCAAAAGAGAATGTTGAAATAAAAGAAGAGACTCAAACTCTAGCAGATATTACATTTCAAAACTACTTTAGAATGTACAACAAACTAGCTGGAATGACAGGTACAGCAGAAACTGAAGCATCAGAATTTGCACAAATTTACTCTCTTGATGTTATCTCGATACCAACAAATATACTTGTAGTAAGAGAAGATCTTAATGATTTAATTTATAAAACAGAAAAAGAGAAGTTTGAAGCTGTAATTAACACAATAAAAGAATTAGCTAAAATAGGTCAACCAATCTTAATAGGTACAGCTTCTATTGAAAAATCTGAATCTCTGCACAGTATACTGAAAAAAGAAAAAATCGCACATACTGTACTTAATGCTAAAAACCATGCTCAAGAGGGTGAAATCATCAAAGGAGCTGGAGCAAAAGGTGCTGTAACTATCGCTACAAATATGGCAGGTCGTGGTGTTGATATTAAAGTAAATGATGAAGTGAGAGAATTAGGTGGACTTTATATTATTGGAACAGAGCGACATGAAAATCGTCGTATAGATAATCAACTTCGTGGTAGAAGTGGTCGTCAAGGTGATGCTGGTACAACACAATTTTACCTTTCTTTAGAAGATAATTTACTTCGTATTTTTGGAAGTGATAAAATTAAATCTATCATGGAAAGACTTGGTGTTGAAGATGGTGAATATATAGAATCTAAAATGGTAACTCGTGCTGTAGAAAAAGCTCAGAAAAAAGTTGAAAACATGCACTATGAAGGTAGAAAACAAATTGTTGAATATGATGACGTAGCAAATGAGCAAAGAAAAATTGTTTACAAATTCAGAAATCAATTACTTGATGCAGAGTATGATATATCATCTAAAGTTAATGAAGTGAGAGCTGAGTATGTAGAACATATACTTAATAATTGTGATATTTTTGATGGTGGAGAAAAAGAAGATTTTAATTTAGAAAAAGTTTTAAAACTTTTACAAGAAGAGATGACTTTAGATTTAAATATAGAAGACTATAAGCTTTTTGAATATGAAGAATTACTTCAAGCAATAACAAATATAATCAAAAAAGTTTATGACGAGAAGATGAGCGTTGTAGAAGAGAGTGTATGTCATGATATAGAAAAAGAGTTGTATCTTAAGGAACTTGACGGTGCATGGAGAGAACATTTATATTCAATGGATACCATGAAAACAGGTATTAGACTTCGTGCCTATAATCAAAAAGATCCACTAGTTGAATATAAAAAAGAGAGTTTCAACCTTTTTACAGAGTTGATTTCTGATATTAAGTACAACACGATAAAGACACTTCAAATTATTCAATTTAATATGACTGATCCAGAAGAAGAAGCTAGAGAAGCTGCTCAAAAACTAGAAACTGAAAGAAAAATTGAAGAGGCTGTTAGACAATTTAACCTTATTGAGGGTGGTGAAGAAAAAGGGTCTAAAAAAATATCTAGAAATGATCCTTGTCCTTGTGGTAGTGGTAAAAAATATAAACAATGCTGCGGGAAAAGCGGTCCTAAAAAAGGTGTTTTTGCTTCTTGAAAACATCAATAGTACCATATCTTGTTAAAAGATTTTTACGATTTGATAAAGAACAACCTTTTATATTTTTATCCGCGTTGCTAGCCTTTTTAGGCATAGCACTTGGTGTTATGGTACTTTTAATCGCTATGGCTCTTATGAACGGCTTTGATAAAGAATTTAGAAAAAAACTTACAATTATGAACTATCCACTAACTGTTATTCCTAAGTTTTATGGCTCAGTTAATGAAAACCTACTAATTGACTTAGAAAATGAATTCCCAAAACTAAACTTTAGTCCTTATGTGCAATCTTCTGTAATGGCTAGAAGTGGAAATAAACTAGAGGGTGGTTATATCTTTGGAGTTGACTTTAAAAGTGAGGCTGAAGTAAATAGTGTTTTAAAAGAAGCAATTCTCAATAATCAATTTAATAAGTTTGATGTTTTAATTGGAAAAACACTAAAAGATGATTTTTCACTTTTTGTTGATGATAGACTAATGTATATATTTACACATGTGGAGCCAGGGGGTCTCTCTATTACACCAAAAATAAAAAGGTTTAAAGTTAAAGCAACTTTTGATTCTGGTTTAACTGCTTATGATAAAGCATATAGCTACACTACGCTATCCTCACTTCAAGCTATTTTACACCTACCAAGTAATCAATATGATGGTATTCATATATTCTCTAATGATCCACATGTTGATATATTAAAAATAAAAGAATTTCTTCCTGCAACTGTAACTATAAAAGGTTGGTGGGAAGATAATGTTAATTTTTTTGCGGCACTAGAGCTTGAAAAGATCTCTCTTTTTATAGTATTAATGCTAATCATCCTAATAGCCGCGATAAACATCATATCTTCCCTTTTAATGACCGTTATGAATAGAAGAAGTGAGATAGCATTACTTTTATCCCTAGGTGCTTCATCCTTGGAGATTAAAAAAGTTTTTTTATATCTTGGTATTGTTATTGGTGTTAGTGGAATTTTAGCAGGTACAGCTTTGGGAATGAGTGGATTATGGATACTTAGCACATTTGATATAGTTTCATTACCTAAAGATGTATATCCTACTACAACGTTACCACTTGATTTGAGTGTTAAAGATTTTTTCTTGATAGTAGTTGGTGCTTTTGCAATTGTTATAGCTTCATCATTTTATCCAGCAAAAAAAGCAAGTGAAGTGGATATATTAACTGTTTTAAGAAATGAATAGAGAGTAAATTTTATATTATTTATCTTTATCATCTCGTTTAAATAGTTCAAATGGAAGAAGTAGGGTTCTTTTTATAATATTAAATGGTGCTTGTATTATTGATTTTGCTACTTGAGTATCAATTTTTGGGTTATCTAGTGGACCTTTAACAGTAAGTGATGTTGACATACTCTCTTTGCCCATCAGTATATAACCAACAATAGGTATTTTTGATACTTTACTACCTAAATCTGTTTTTAAATTTAAATCTAAATCAATGGTATTGTTTTTTATACTAGCCACCCCTTCTCCAATTATATCTACCTCTTTTGAATTTAGAAAGATATTACTCATAGTATATAGATCATCTTTTAAACTAAAGTTTATATATGCACTTTTTGCTTTAAGACCTTTTTTACTATACCCTGGCAAAGAGAAAGTCACTAGAGAAGGGATAGTATTTACAAAAGCTAAAATATTATTTAAAATTTTATAATCAACTATAATTGTGTCTTTTGCATACGCAATACCATTATATTCTACAGGAGTTCCTTTGATTGAAAAATGCATAGAACCACCTTTGAATTTTGATAAAGAAAAAAGTTTTTCCATAAATATATCACCAAAATCTTTTCCAAAAAGATTAAATTTACCATCTTTTAGTTCAAATTTTGCTTCGCCTTTTTTATGATTTAATTTAGCAGTTAATTTATTATTAACATATTGAAGCTTGATAGTATCAGAAAGAGCACGTCTATGCTCACTTAAGTATATAAAACAATCATTTGCATCTAAGTAGATATTTATCTTCTCTTGAGCATTTTTTGTGGTGTTTTCATCATCTAACATATCAATTATTTCATTTATATTTATCCCTATATCATGTGCATAAATTTCAATACCATTTGCAATTTTTATATCAACAGAATTATTTATACTAAAAAATACATTATTATTATTTTTATCTATTTCACCTTTAATTACGTAGTTGTCTATAGCTTTATTTTCTGTAGTTAATATTTTATATCTATAAGCTGTATTTGCTAAAAAGTTTATGTTTTGTTCATTGCTTTTTTTGAAAATTGAAAAATAACCATTATTAAAATCATACTCTTTAAGTATTTGTGAGTTTTTAGCAAGTTTTTCTATTGAGTTGAATTTTAATGTCCACTCATCAGTAGTAAATCTATAATCTATACCGTACTCTTTTGATTCTATTTTAGTAATGTTGTCTTTTTTAGAAATATCAAGTGCTATGTTTTTATTAGATTTAAAAATATTTCCAAGTTTTTTATATTTAAAATTAATATTATGAATATCAATATAACCCTTAGTTTTATCTATATCATACCTTACGCTAATATTTGATTTTAACATATCATCAGATGTTAGCTTCATATTATTTACACTAAAAATATTATTCTTAATATTTAAAGCTGCATTTGAAAGTTTGTACTCTTTAAAATTTATATTTAACCTAATGATATCTTTTGTAGATATTGTCAACTCTTTATTATATAAAAGTTTTAATGGTAATTTGGATTGTTTTAGATTTATATTATTATATTTAAAATCTAGTATATCGATATTTAAATCAAGCCCCATAGGTTTAAGGAGAATTTTCCCTGATGCTTTAGCAGATATTTTATCTTTAATACTAAGTGATGTTATTGGTACTTTTGCACTTAGTGTTTTCATATCAAACGGCATGCTTAAAGCATCTATATTTATATACTCATTATTTAATACCCATATTGATTTATCAAATTTAATTTTATCTTGTTTAGGTGAAATAATATAACTTGCATTTAAAGGTTTAAAGCCATTATCTAGTCTTAAATCATTCTCTTTAAAAAATACCTTATTAATTCTAAAATCTAATTTTCCTTTACCTTCTTTTGCATTAAAATCTAAATCTACATTAGCACTAGCTATTTCTTTATATTTTGCTAACATATCATTTACTTTAACATGAGTATTTTTTAAAAACACATGAGCATTAAATATATCTAAGTCTAAACCTAAATAGTTTATTTTAGCTTCCCTTGTATAAAAATCACCAATAGCATCAACATTATTTGTTCTTAGATTTATTAGTAGTTTTAGATTTGCATCAAGATCCCCTTTTGTTTGTATAAAAGGTAATTTAATTTTATATCTATTAAGCAAGCTTAGTAAATCTTTATTTGCTTGCCCTTTAAACAGTAAATGAAGAGTTAAAAGCTCCTCTTTTTTAGAGAAGTCTATTTTTAACCAACTTTTATCAAGAAAAAAATCATATGTATAAGCATTTTGTGGCTTTATAAATAATATGCCATCTTTAAATTCTAAGTTTGTATGACTTGTTCTTATTGGTGGAAGTAATTTATCATATGTATATACTAAATTAGTTGCAACTGCTTTTGCTTTTAAGTTTAAATATGCTTTATCTATATTTTCATAATCCACCCAGCCATTAACACTTTTTATCGATAAACCTGATAGTGTCATGGCATCATAAAACCAATATTTAACTTTTGGATTAATTTCTATTAAATCAATTATATATTTAGTATCATCTATCTCTTTGTTGGAATTAAGAGCATAAGCTAACTTTTTTTTATCGCCATGAATATTTAAAGTAAGGTTAGCATCATTATTAATATCTATATTTAAAGATGATGAGAACTTTAAACCATCTTCAAGCTTAAGAAGTATTTTTCCTGATATATTTACATTCTTTTGTTTAATATTTAGATTATTAACTCTTATTTGAAGGGCATTCAATTTAGCATATATTAGACTATCTAATGAAAATTGCGGTGATGATAAAGATAATGAGCCTCTTTTATTATCTTTATACTCTATAAAACCTGTTATATTATTAAATGATATTTTTTCTATTCTAATTAGTTCAAACCAACTAGAAAATATTAGATTTTTTTCTATATCTTTAATAGCTTCATCATAATCAATATTTGTTTCACTCTTAGTTTTAATAATATCTATCTCTTTTATAACTATACTTATCTTTTCATTCCATTTAATGTATAATTTCTTAACTTTTAAATTTGGTAGCGATACGTTATCTAAGTAAACACCATTTTGTAAAAGTATAAATATACTAAAGAGCAATAAAAATATGAAAGATAAAGCATTAACAAGAATGAAATGGATTTTTGAGATAGTATTAATAATTATTTTATCATTCATGTTTTACCTAAATAAGCCTGTAAATTCCCCTAAAGTGATATACATACCTAAAGGTTCTATTAATAAGATTATATCACAAATGCAAGTTAGAAATTACAACGTAAGTAAACTAGATTCAATGATATTAAGGGTGATGGGGAAACCTCAAAGTGGGTGGATAAATATGGGAGTAGAGCAGAGTACAAAATTTGATTTTTTATATAAATTAACAACTGCAAAAGCTGCACTTCGTAATATAACATTAATTCCAGGAGAAACAACATATATTTTTTTAAATCAATTAGCCAATAATTTAAACTTAAATCGAGGATTATTACAAAAAGAATATTCAAAACAATTTATATACCCTGAGGGGATGATTGTTCCAAATACATATAAAATACCAATAGGAATTACAGAAAAAGCATTAATTAGTTTTTTGAAAATAAAATCATTATCACAAATGAAAAAACTATCAATGAAGATTTTTGGAACATACAATAAAAAGAAATGGTTTCATTTTGTAACAATTGCATCTATTATTCAAAAAGAATCTGCAAATATTGAAGAGATGTCAATAGTTAGTTCTGTCATACAAAATAGAATAAAAAAAGGGATGAAATTGCAGATGGATGGTACACTAAACTATGGTAAATATTCACATATAAAAATTACTCCAAAAAGAATTAGAGAAGATAAAAGTACCTATAATACATACAGGAATAAAGGACTTCCAGCCTTTCCAGTTTGTAATGTAAGTTTTGATGCAATTAGAGCAGCTATTTTTCCAGCACAAACAAAATACTTATATTTTATGAAGTCAAAAGATGGAACTCATAATTTCACTCGTTACTATTCTACACATTTACGCAACATTAAACGTGCTACAAAATGAAACACTATTTTAATATCATTCAATATTAGAGAGATATAGCTCAAATATTATTTATCTTAGTGGTAACATGTCATCAACAAAATATAAACCTTAAGGAAAAATAATGTCAAAAATCATTTGGACAAAAATTGATGAGGCTCCGGCTTTAGCAACTTATTCGTTATTACCTATCGTAAATGCTTTTACTAAAGCTGCAGGTGTTGAAGTAGTAGTTAGTGATATTTCACTTGCAAATAGAGTTCTTTCTTCTATTGGAAAAGCTACTGATGAGCTATCTAAACTTGGTGAAGTTGTTTTGAAAGTAGATGGTAATATTATCAAGCTTCCAAATATTTCTGCTTCTGTTGGTCAACTTATTGATTGTATAACAGAACTTCAAGGTCAAGGTTTTGATATTCCTAATTACCCTGAAGCTCCTCAAAATAACGCTGAAAAAGAGACTCAAGCTGCATATGCTACTTGTTTAGGTTCAGCAGTTAATCCTGTTCTTCGTGAAGGTAACTCAGATCGTCGTGCTGCTGCTGCAGTTAAAAAGTTTGCTCAAAACAATCCGCATAGATTAGAAGCATTATCTGAAAATTCTCAAGCAAGAGTGTTACATATGAATGGTGGAGATTTCTTTTCAAATGAGAAGTCAGTAGTTCTTGATAACAATGCAAATATTACTATTGAATTAAATGGTAAATGTCTTAAAGAATTAAATGATATGCAAGATAAAGAGATAGTTGATACTACTTTTATGTCTAAAAAAGCTTTAAGAACTTTCTTGCAAGAGACTATAGACAATGCTAAAAGTACTGATACCTTATGGTCACTACACTTAAAAGCTACAATGATGAAAGTAAGTGACCCAATTATGTTTGGTCATGCAACAGAAGTATTCTTTAAAGATGTATTCGCTAAATATCAAGATGAGTTCACTAAATTAGGTTACAACTCTAACATGGGTCTTGGCGACTTATATAAAAAATTAGAAAATTCTGATAAAAAAGATGAAATCATCGCTGCAATCGAAGCTGTATATCCAACTCAGCCTCGTATAGCTATGGTTGATTCTTCAAAAGGTATCACTAACTTACATGCTTCAAATGATGTAATTATTGATGCTTCTATGCCAGCTGCAGTAAAAACTGGTTGTAAAATGTGGAACTGGGATGATAAAGCTGAGGATGTAGTTTGTGTTATTCCTGATGCTTCTTATGCAGTATTTCATAAAGCTATGGTTGATGATTGTGTTGCAAATGGTCAGTATGATGTTAAAACTATGGGTAATGTTTCAAATGTTGGTCTTATGGCACAAAAAGCTGAAGAGTATGGTTCTCACCCAACTACTTTTGAAATAGCTGAAGCTGGTATAGTTGAAGTTAAACAAAATGGTAAAGTTTTAACATCTCATACAGTTGAAGAGGGTGATATTTGGAGACTTTCTCGTGTTAAAGATATCCCTATTCAAGACTGGGTTCGTTTAGCGGTTGAGCGTGGTCGTCTTACTGGTAACCCTGTTGTATTCTGGTTAGATGCAAATCGTGCTCACGATGCTAACATGATCAAAAAAGTAGAAGCATACTTGCCAAACCATGATACTTCAGGTATTGAGATTTGTACTTTAGATGTAGCTGCTGCAACTAAGTTCTCTAATGCTCGTGTTCGTAAAGGTGAAGATACTATCGCTGCTACTGGTAATGTTCTTCGTGATCACTTAACTGATATGTACCCAATTTTAGAGCTTGGAACATCTGCAAAAATGCTTTCAATCGTTCCATTATTAGCTGGTGGTGGTCTTTTTGAAACGGGTGCTGGTGGGTCTGCTCCTAAACATGTTGAGCAATTCGTAAAAGAAGGTCACCTTCGTTGGGATTCTTTAGGTGAGTTCTTAGCACTTGCTGAATCTTTAAGATTTATTGGTAACAAAAATTCTGATGCGAAACTTGCAGCTTTGACGCACGGTCTTGATATTGCAAATGATGATTACTTATCAAACAATAAAGAGCCAGGTAGAAAATGTGGTCAACCAGATAACAAAGCTTCTCACTTCTTTTTAGCACAATACTGGGCTAAAGCATTGGCTGAGAGTGACAACGCTGAATTAGCTGCTAAATTTGCTCCAGTTGCTAAAGAGCTTACTGAAAATGAAGATACTATTATCGCTGAGTTACTTGCTGTTGAAGGTAAAGCTCAAGATATTGGTGGTTACTTCCGTCCAGATGATGCAAAAGCTGAAGCTGCGATGAGACCATCTACTACATTAAATACTATCATTAACGCTATATAATTAAAATAGTACAGAGAGTTTAGTTAAACTCTCTGTAGCAAATAGTTGAAAATTAAGTTATATAACTTTTAATTATTTGTTATAATACTACTATTAGAATTAAGGGAGTACTGTGAGAGGAAAAAGAGTAGGAATTGTAGGTGTTGGTAATGTTGGTTCATCAGTAGCATATTCTTTGGCGATGAGTGGCTCTTGTCATGAAGTTATTTTAAGAGCAAATAATGTAGATAAAGCAAGAGGTAAAGCACTAGATTTATCTCAAGCTGCTCAAGCTGCTAGAAAACATACTGTTATAACAGTTGCTGAAACACTAGAAGATGTAAAAGATTGTGATGTTGTAGTAATTACAGCAGGAAGTCCAAGACTCCCAGGAATGAGTAGAAATGACTTACTACTTAAAAATGCTCAAATAATGAAAGATGTTATGAGTGTTATTAAAGTTTCATCACCAACTGCTGTAATTATTCCTGTTTCAAATCCACTTGATGCAATGGTTTATGTTGCTCTAAAAGAAACAGGCTGGGATAGAAGTAGAGTTATAGGTATGGCTGGAATATTAGATAGTGCTAGAATGGCTCACTTTGTATATGAAAAACTAGGTTATGGAGCAGGGCAGATTAGATGCTCTGTTATGGGTGGTCATGGTGATGATATGGTTCCGTTACCTAGATTTTCAACAGTTGCTGGGGTTCCTCTTACTGATTTATTAACTTGGGAAGAGATTAATGAGATTGTTGAGAGAACTAAAAAAGGTGGAGCTGAAATTGTTGGACTACTAAAAGATGGTAGTGCCTATTATGCTCCAGCAAAAGCAACAGCACTTATGGTTGAAGCTGTTTTAACTGATATGAAACAAATATATCCTTGTGCAGTAATGCTAAAAGGTGAATATGGTTATACTGATGTTGTAAGTGGTGTTCCAGTTATGATTGGTGCTCGTGGTGTTGAAAAGGTTATTGAAGCTAACCTAAATGATGACCAAGATAGAAAATTTGCAACTTCAGTTGGAAGTGTAAAAACTCTTATAGAAACTCTATATAAAAACAACTTTTATAAGTAAAAGTTATTAGAGTTATTTTTAAAAATAACTCTAATACAGCCATAAACCTCCCTCTTTTGTTTCATTACGTAACAATATAAATCTATTGTGTATTAGATATATTACACGAACTTAAGTTTAATTTAATTTCTGATATCCTTCTCTATTACTTAAAGGTAATTTTTTAAAAATTTTAAGTTAAATTAATGATGGAGTCCTAAATGGATAATATTTCAACAGATGTGCTTATTGTTGGCGGGGGACCTTCTGGTCTTTCTACTGCAATTGCTTTAGCTGATAAGTTAAAGCAAAAAGGTGAAGATAGAAGAATAATGCTAATTGATAAAGGTAATTCAATTGGTTCACATATATTATCAGGTGCTGTAATTAGACCAGATGTATTTAAACAACTACTTACAACAGGAGAATTTGATGGTATTCCATTTGATTCTAAAGTTGGTGCTGATGTTACAGTAAAGTTAAATGATGATGGTGGAGAAACAACACTACCTTTTCATCCACCATATATGTCAAATGATGGTAACTATATTGCATCGCTTGGTCAAGTATGTAGATACTTAGCTACATTAGCAGAGCAAAGAGGTGTAGAAATATATACAGGTTTTGCTGTTGATAGTGTTGTATATGATGAAAATAACAAAGTTATTGGTGTTAAAACTAAAGATACTGGTGTTGATCATCATGGTGTAAAACAAAAGAATTTTCAAGAAGGTACAACTATTAATGCTTCTATAACAGTATTTGCTGAAGGAACTAGAGGTTCTGCAGTTAAAACAGTTATAAACAAGTTAAATCTTGATGCAGGAAAAAATCCTCAAATTTATTCTCTAGGAGTAAAAGAGATATGGAAAGTTCCTGAAGGTAGAGTGGAATCTGGTTCTGTTAAACATACTTTTGGTTACCCTCTTAAAGATAAATCAGAGTTTGGTGGTGGTTTTATTTATGGCTTAAGCGATGATAGAGTTGCTATTGGACTTGTAGTTGGTCTTGATTATCAAGATCCGTCTTTTGATGTGCATGCTGCAATGCAAATTTGGAAAACTCACCCTTATGTTTCTAAAATCCTTGAGGGTGGTTCAGTTATAGAAGCTGGTGCTAAAACACTACCTGAAGGTGGATGGAACTCAATACCAAAATATTATGCTGATAATATGATGATAGTTGGAGATAGTGCAGGTTTTCTTTCAACACCAAGATTAAAAGGTGTTCATTTAGCTGTTAGATCTGGTATATGTGCGGCAACTGTTGCTGCTGATGCATTGGTTAACAATGATACAAGTGAGCAGTCACTCTCTAAATATGAAGAATTAGTAAATAGCAGCTTTATATATAAAGAACTTTATCCAACAAGAAATATGAGAGCTGTAATGCAAGATGGTATGGTTGTTGGTGGACTTAAAATGGGTATTCAATTAATTACTGGTGGAGCCTGTTTAATGGTTCCAGACACTGAAGATGATTATCTTGCAACTAAAAAAATAGTAGAATTTTCTGAACAACCTTTTAAAGAAAGATTTGCTGGTAATCTAGAATATGATAAAAAATTAACATTTGATAAAGTTACAACTGTTTATTATTCAAAAGCAATGCATGATGAGGTTCAACCTGTTCATTTAGTTATAAATAATCAAGAACAATTTCAATCGTCAAATATAGAAGAGTTTGGCTTATCTTGTGCCTCACTTTGCCCCGCTGAAGTTTATGAATTACATGTAGATAAAAAAAGTGGTAATAAATCACTTAGAATGCATGCTGAGAACTGTGTTCACTGTAAAACTTGTGATATTAAATCACCAAACAGTGGAATTACTTGGACTACACCTTATGGTGGAGATGGTCCAGATTACAATATGATGTAGAGTGGGGAAAATATAATATGGCTTTAACAATAATTAGTTTAATGAAACAGGTTCCTTTACCATCAGAAATGAGAATGGGTGATGATGGTTTAATGGATAGAACAAAAGCGAAATCTATAATAAATATAGATTGCTCGTATGGTTTAGAAGCTGGTCTTCAAATTAAAAAAGATAACCCTGATGCAAAACTTATAGTTTGCTCAATGGGACCACCATCATTTACTGTATCTTTAAAAACAGCCCTGTCTATGGGCTATGATGAAGCATACCTTTTAAGTGATAGAAAACTTGGTGGTTCAGATACATATGCAACAGGCTTAGCGATAGCAACTATGCTTAAACACTTAGGTTTTGGAAAAGGATTAAATGAGGATTTTGTAATTGTAGCTGGTCGTCAGACAAGTGATGGCGATACTGCCCATGTTCCATCTCAGGTTGCAGAAAATATGAAAATTCCACAGGGAACTTTCATTGAAACTGCTGAGCTGGTGGATGGGAAAATTCATGCTAAAAGAATTATAGAGGGTGGATATCAAATGATGAGCCTTCCTCTTCCTTGTGCAATGAGTTTTACACCAACAGGTATTGATCCAAGAAGACCTGCTTTAAGTGGTGCGATAAAAGCTAGAAGTAGTGAGGTTACTATATTTAATATTGATGATATTGGATTAAGTGATGAGTTTATTGGTCTTGGGACTCCAGGTGAAAGTGGTTCTCCTACAATTGTTTCTAAAGTTGCAACAATTAAAAGTGATAGAGCACCTGCAAAAATGGCTGTTGGACATAATGAAAGTGAATTAATTTCTAGTTTTCTTGAGGATTTTAAAACAGGTAAAAATGTTATAGAAGAAACAGAGAAAAAAGCTAAAAAAGCTAAAGTAAGAGATAAAGATTTAAGAGTAATTGACTTTAGAAATGGTGCTAAAGGGATTGTTACTTGGGCTGAAATTGTTAAAGGTGAAATTTCTAGACCATCTTTAGAGCTTTTAACTCCTGCTAGAGATTTAGCAAATGAGTTAGGTAATGATACTAAAGTAACTACTCTTATTATCGGTAAAAATATAGGTGAATTAGCAAAAGAGCTAGTAGCTTATGGTGCTGATGAAGTTATTGTTGTTGAAGATGATAGACTTGAAGAGTACAGAATATTACCTTTTTCTGAAATATTTGCACAAGTTATTAAAAAAAATAATTATGAAATTGCACTTTTTGCAGCAACTACCGCTGGTCGCGAACTTGCCCCAAGAATAGGTGTAAAAACTGATAGTGGTGTAACTGCGGATTGTACAGAACTGATAATTGGTGAACATGTCCATAGAAATAAAGAAACTAAAGAAAAAGTTGTATATGCTCCAATTTTAGAATCAATAAGACCAACTTATGGTGAGTCCAAACTTGCTACAATTATCGGTTTTGTTTGTCCTCAAATCTCAACTGCTCGTGCTGGTACATTTGCTGTACCAACAAAAGATGATAGTCGTGAAGGTATTATTTCAGAGTTTAAATCAAAACTAAATAAAGATGAATTTGTATCAGAAATTATTGAAACAGTTATTGGTGAAGGTGGTATGCAAGGACTATTTGAAGCTGATATTATTGTTTCTGGTGGTAGAGGAACAGCAAGTGATGGGATGCAAATGGTAAAAGATTTAGCACAAGCACTTAAAGATCAAGGCTTAAATGCTGAGTGGGCATCTTCAAGAGTTATGGTTGATGAAGGTGTTGCTGAATATGCAAGACAAGTTGGACAAACTGGTAAAACAGTTAGACCAAAAGTTTATGTAGCTATTGGAATAAGCGGTGCTGTACAGCATATTGCTGGGATGAAAGAATCTGATACAATTGTAGCAATTAATTACAATGCAAAAGAGACTATTTTTCATAATGCAGATTTTGGAATTGTTGGTGAATATCAAGATATAGTTCCAGAACTTATTGAAAAAGTAAATAACGGGTTCACATTTGGACTCGAAACTAAATAGTATTAAAGGGGACTATATGATGGAAAGTAGAAAAGTAGGAATTATTGGTGCTGGTTTTGTTGGTGCTACAGCAGCATACAGCTTAACTATGCTTGGTGCATGTCATGAAATAGTTTTATATGATATTAATCCAGATGTAGCAAAAGGTAAAGCTATTGATATTGGTCAATCAACAAGCTATGCACCACAAGGAACAATAGTCACTGCGGCAGAAGATGCAAGTGATTTAAAAGATTGTGATGTAATTGTTATCACAGCTGGTGTTCCTCGTAGAAACGAGATGACAAGAGCAGACCTTTTATTAATTAATGCAAAAATTATGAAAGATGTTGTTGGTAATATTCTTAAATATTCTCCAGACGCTATAATTCTTTGTGTATCAAATCCACTTGATATTATGAATTATGTTGTTCATAAATTAACTGGTTGGAAAAGAAACAGAATAGTTGGTATGGCTGGAGCATTAGATGGTGCTAGAATGGCATACCAAATCAATCAAAAAGTTGGATATGGTTCAGGTCAAACTAGAGCAATGCTTATAGGTGATCATGGACAAAACATGATTCCTCTTCCAGAAATTTCTGCTGTTGGCGGTGTACCTTTAGATCAAATAATTTCCAAAGAGGATATGATTGGTATTATTGAAAGAACAAAAAATGGAGGAGCTGAGATAGTTAAACATCTTGGAACTTCTGCTTATTATGCACCTGGACGTGCAATCTCAGTTATGGTACAAGCAATTTTAGATGATAGTAGAATTGTTATGCCATCTTCTGTAATTTTAGATGGTGAATATGGATATAGTGATATATCTGTTGGTGTCCCTGTTGTTCTTGGAGCTAATGGGGTTGAAAAAATTATTGAGCTTGAGCTTGATGATGAGATAAAAGCAAAATTTAAAATTTCTGTTGATTCTATTCAGGATGGAATAGATATACTAATCGAAAATAATTTTTTTGAGTAGATTCTACACCTTTTGGTGTAAAATCTAACTTTTTACTGAGTAAATTCTACACATTTCTTCATATGTTAAAAACATAAATATCTATAATGGCTTGTATTACTAAAAGAGTGCTAAACTATCGTTTTAAAATACTCTATTAGAGATTTAATACTGAAGGGCTAATATGCGCGAAATTGCATACGAAGAGATAGTAAAAAATGTGAGAGATATCATTATATATTCTGCTTCAAATCTTCCAGAGGATGCTTTGAATGCTATGAAAGATGCTTATAAAAATGAAAAAAGCCCTGTAAGTAAAGAAGTTTTAAAGCAACTTTTAGAAAATGCTGATATAGCAAGTTCAGAAGCACGTCCACTTTGTCAAGACACTGGTTTAGCAGTATTTTTTGTGAAAATTGGTGCTGATGTTAAGATCGTTGGTGGATTATTGAAAGATGCTATCAATGAGGGTACTGAAAAGGGTTATGTTGAGGGTTATTTAAGAGCTTCAACATGTCATCCTTTTACTCGTGCTAACAATAAAGACACAATTGGTTACAATTTACCAGCTATTATTCATTTAGATATAGTTGAGGGTGATAAAATAGATATTGAATACGCTGCAAAAGGTGGCGGTAGTGAAAATGTTTCTCGTGCAAGAGTTTTTCCTCCAGCTGCTGGAAAGCAGGGTGTAATTGACTATGTAAAAGAGTGTATCTCTGATGCTGGTCCAAACCCTTGTCCTCCTCTTACTGTTGGTGTAGGTATTGGTGGAACATTTGAAAAAGCTGTAATATCTTCAAAACATGCACTATTTCGTGATATTGGTTCAGTAAATACAGATCCAGAAATGGCTGATATGGAAGATGAAATAAAATTAGTATTAAATAAACTTGGAATTGGAACTATGGGTATGGGTGGAACAGAGACTGTTTTAGCTGTACATATTGAAGCTAATCCTTGTCATATAGCTTCTTTGCCAGTTTCAGTAAATGTTCAGTGTCATAGCTCACGCCATACACATATCACTATATAAGGAAATAAGATGAGTAAAACATACCATTTAACAACTCCACTTAGTGATGAAACAATTTCAGAATTAAAAAGTGGAGATATTGTTTATTTAAACGGTACTATCTATACAGCTCGTGATGCTGCACATAAAAGATTAGTTGATTTACTTGATGCAGGAAAAGAGCTTCCTTTTGATATCAAAGGTGCTGTAATATATTTTGTTGGACCAACTCCACCAAAACCTGGTGATCCAATTGGTAGTGCTGGTCCTACTACATCTTATCGTATGGATTCTTACTCTCCTCGCTTAATTGCTGAGGGTTTAAAAGGGATGATAGGCAAAGGTAAAAGAAATAAAGATGTTACGGATGCTTGTCAAGAACATAAGGCTGTATATTTTGGTGCTACTGGCGGAGCTGGTGCACTTTTAGGTAAACAAATTAAAAGTGCAGAGATTATTGCTTACGAGGAACTTGGTCCTGAAGCAGTAAGAAAACTAGAAGTTGTTGACTTTCCAGTAACTGTTATTAATGACGCATATGGTGAAGACTTATATAAAATTGGTCGCGCTCAATACGAAGTTAAATAAATTATATAACCCCCTAAATCCAAAAAAATATTTTTTTAGATTTAGGGGGTTGTAGGGACAAATTGTCCCTGCCGTTATAATGAGCTTAGCTCATTATAATGTATAATAATAGGAATAAACTTCCATTTTAAAATAAGGAGAATAGATGAATATACATGAATATCAAGCTAAGCAAGTTTTTGCTAAATATGGCGTACCAGTACCAAAAGGTATTATGGTTGAAAGTGTTGATGCTGCTGTAGAAGCTGCAAAAGAGTTAGGTGGACCAGTTTGGGTTGTTAAAGCTCAAATTCATGCAGGTGGTCGTGGTTTAGGTGGTGGTGTTAAGCTAGCTAAATCTATAGATGAAGTGAGAGAGCATGCTAATGAAATTCTTGGTATGACTTTAGTTACTCATCAAACTGATGCTGCTGGTAAACTTGTTCAAAAGCTTTATATAGAAGATGGTGCTGATATCAAAGATGAGTTTTACCTTTCTGTTGTTCTTGATAGAAAATTAGAAATGCCTTTAATTATGGCTTCTACTGAGGGTGGAATGAATATCGAAGATGTTGCTGAAAATACTCCAGAAAAAATCATCACTATCCCTGTTGATCCAGCTGTTGGTTTTCAAGGTTTTCATGGTCGTCAATTAGCATTTGGACTAGGAATCACTGATAAAGCAGAACAAAAAAAGATTATATCTTTTGGACAAAAATTATTTACTTTATATATGGAAAATGATGCTGAAATGATTGAAATCAATCCTTTAGTTCGTACTGGAAGCGGTGACTTTATCGCTCTTGATGGAAAAATGGGCTTTGATAACTCAGCTCTTGGTCGTCAACCAGAAATCGCTGCAATGCGTGATTTAACAGAAGAAGATGCTGATGAACTAGAAGCTGCAGAATATGGTCT
>JAFLJV010000244.1 GCA_022712845.1 Sulfurimonas sp.
ATGTAGCCAGCCCTGTAAAACAGGCTGAATAGCAAAAAATATCTTCCTGACTCCCTGAGAAGTCTGCCCATCCCCAAGGATCTATTAGTACTGCCAAAGGGCCAGCATTTATTTTTTAGAGAGTACAGGTTATATGTCAAGAGTTGCTTTTTTACTTGATGGATTTTTTCATAAATTTGGTCTTCATGGGCAATCATTTATCCCACTTGTAACTGGTTTTGGTTGTTCTATCCCTGCATATATGAGTGCAAGAATTTTAAAAAATGACCGTGATAGACTTTTAACTCTTTTTATTATAGGTTTTATGTCATGTGGGGCTAGGCTTCCTGTATATGTACTTTTTGTTGGTGCATTTTTCTCTCCTGAAATGGCTGGAAATATTCTGTTTTTTATCTATATAGGTGGAACTTTTATGGGTCTAATTGCTGCAAAAGTACTTAAAATGACTGCATTTAAGGGTGCTGATGAGCCATTTGTTATGGAGATGCCAAAGTATAGACTACCATCTATAAAACTTGTTTGGCATACAGTTTTAACGAAGACTATGATGTATCTTAAAAAAGCTGGTACATATATAGCTGCTGCTTCAATGTTAGTTTGGTTTTTAAGTAATTATCCACATAATTTGGTGATTGAGCAAAAATATGAAAATAAAATAAAAGTTGCTGTAAGTCAAGAAGAAAAAAATACACTTAAGAATACTTTAGCTGAAGAGTTATTGGAACAAAGTTACTTAGGCACAATAGGTAAATTTTCTGTGCCACTATTTGAGCCACTTGGCTTTGATTGGAAAATGAGTGTAGCTCTTCAAACTGGATTAGCAGCAAAAGAGGTTGTTGTATCAACACTTGGTGTCTTATACTCACTAGGTGGAGATGTAGATGAAGAAAACAACTCTTTAATAGAGATGATAAGTAAAAATATCCCTTTTGCATCAGCGGTAGCATTTATAGTTGTAATAATGATTTATTTACCATGTTTAGCTGCTTCAGTTGTATTTACGCGTGAAGCTGGAGGGATAAAGTACTTTTTTTATCTTATTGGTTTTACATCAATAGTGGCATATTCACTAGCATTTATAGCATATAATTTAACATTATTAATTACTTCTTAAAATAATAAAATATAATGGTAAATAAGTAGGAGAATATTTTATATTAAAGCTTTTAATCATAGAATATAGTGAAATTATTTTAGTATTACTAGCTGTTAACCACCTGTAAGCTCATATCTGTTAAAATTAGCAAATGAAAAAAATATTAATGATTGAAGATGACTTAGAATTAGCTGAGATACTTACAGAGTATTTAGAGCAGTTTGAGTTTGAGGTTATTACAGAAGATGACCCTTTTAAAGCAGTAAGTATATTAAAATTAGAACCCTTTGATCTAGTTATACTAGATTTAACTCTTCCAGGAATGGATGGTTTAGAAGTTTGTGAAGCTATTCGTGAAAGACAAGATATCCCTATTATTATCTCCTCAGCTAGAAGTGATGTTACAGATAAAGTGAAAGCACTTGAACTAGGAGCTGATGATTATTTACCAAAACCATATGACCCAAGAGAGCTAGAAGCTAGAATTCATTCTGTTCTTAGACGTTATGAAGCCAAATCACAAGAAAAACAAGAATCAAAAAGTGACTTTAAATGTGATGTTTCATCTATGATGATTACATATAAAGGTAGAAATATTGATTTAACAAATGCTGAATTTGGGATACTTTCATATATGATTGCAAAACAAGGATTAGTTGTCTCAAGAGAAGATTTAATTCATAATGTAAATGCCATAAATGAAGATTCTTCAAATAAAAGTATAGATGTTATGGTAGGTAGAATTAGAAATAAACTAGGAGATAAATCTTTGATAGAATCTGTTAGAGGTGTTGGTTATAAACTTCTTAAATAATAATTTTTATAGATAAATTTTTCCATCTTACCGTAACATGTAGCTTTATTAAGGAGATAAATATTGCGTAAATATGCTGTTTTATTAACTGTGCTTTTTTCACTTATTGTAACTCTAGCAAGTGTAAGTGTAGTGTTTTGGGAATTTTTTAAACTAAACAAACAGCGTTATATAAATCATATTTTTACAAAACAAGCAATTATCACTCAAATTTATCGTCAACATCAACAAAGACTTACTTCACATATCATGTTAGAAGCAAATTTAGCTGTTTATCATTTTGTTATAGAAAAAGATGAAAAAAGAAGAACTATTTTAAAAGATGCTAAAGCATTAAAAACAAAAGATTTTCAAAGTGTAAAATCAGCTTTAAAATTATCTCCTGTTGGGTTTTATACTCAAAAAACTGTTACAGATATGACTGTGTCAATGCTTCAATTTAATAAAAAAATATACTTTCATATAAAATCCCCTTCATCATCTATGTTGATTTTAGATGAGCAATCAATTCCATATAAATATTGGTCTTTAGCTTATGCATATTTGATTATTATTTTAATGATATCTTTTTCTTTTGTATTAATTTTACAAAGATTAAAGCCACTTATTAGACTTAGAAAAAAGATTGCTCTTTATGGTGATGGAGATATGAATATATCTTTTAAAACGAGAGGAAGTGATGAGATAGCACTTATCTCAAATGAACTTGAATCAACAAGAGAAAAGATTAATAATATTATGGACTCAAGAACTCTATTTTTAAGAAATATTATGCATGAGCTAAAAACTCCTATTGCTAAAGGAACTATTGCAACTCAAATGTTAGACTCTCAAAAACAAAGAGACAGGTTCTGCTCTATATTTGGTCGACTAGAATCTTTAGTAACAGAGTTTGCACTTATAGAAGAGGTTACTAGCTTAGGAGATAAAACTGATTTTAAAGAGTATCGTTTAGTTGATATTATTGATGGTGCTATTGATATGGCAATGATTGAAAAAAGCAGTGTAAGTGTAGAGATTGATGCCAGTAATAAAGTAGATGCAAATTATAGACTCTATACAACAGCAATAAAAAATATGATTGATAATGGTATAAAATACTCAACAGATGCACATGTTAAAATTTTAATTATAGAAAATGAGTTATGTTTTGAAAGTATAGGAGAGTGTCTTAAGCACCCATTGCAGTATTATATAGAGCCATTTACAAAAGATAATCCTTCAAAAAATAGTTTTGGTTTAGGGCTTTATTTGGTGGACTCAATTTTAAAAGCACATGAGCAAGTTTTAGCACATGAGTATGATGATGGGGTAAATCGTTTTATATTTGCATAAGTTTTTAAGAGTAAACTAGTAATATGGATAAAAGTATTAAAGTTACAGTTATTGTGTTTTTTGCAATATCTTTTTTCTCTTTTGGATGGCTAAGTCATAGTGCATATAAGCCAGTGCATAGAATAGAGATGCCATCTATTTTAGATAAAATAAAAACTACTAAAATACTGAATGTTGTATTGTTAAATTCACCATCTACATATTATATTGGACCAGATGGACCAAAAGGTTTTGAGTATGATTTGCTTAACGAATATGCAAAACATTTAGATGTTAAACTTAATGTAACGACAGCAAATACTATCAAAGAAGCGATAGAATTTAGTCAAAATTCAAATATTCACATAACATCAGCATCATTAGCAAAAACTAAGATGAGAGCAGATGTTTTTAATTTTGGACCATCATATTTTGAAGTTCAAGAGCAAGTTGTTTGCCATCGTGGGATGTTAAGTAAAGGTAATTTTCCAAAAGATATAGAAGATTTAGCTGGTTTAAAAATAATAGTTGGGGAAGATACAAGTTATAGTGAAACAATAAATCAGTTACAAGAGGATGGATTTGATATAAATGCTTCATATACATCTGAATTTTCAACTGAAGAACTTTTATCAAAAGTTGCAAAACATGAGATAGACTGTACAATCGCTGATTCAAATATATATGCTCTAAATCAAAGGTATTTTCCAAATATAGCATTAGCCTTTGCAATAAGCTCAAGAGAACAATTAGCTTGGGTTTTAACACCAAATTCTAAAGAGTTAGAAGCTGATATGTATTCTTGGTTAAACACTTTTAATCAAAGTGGTAAAATGGCAAGATTAAAAGATCATTATTATAGTTATGCACTTTTCTTTGATTATTATGATACTAAAATGTTTTATAAAAGAGTTAAATCAAGACTTCCAAAATATCAAAAATATTTTAAACAATATGGTAAAAAATATAATATTTCCCATTTTGTTTTAGCTGCTCAATCTTATCAAGAATCACACTGGAATCCTAAGGCAAAAAGTTATACAGGTGTTAGAGGTTTAATGATGTTAACTCTTAGAACAGCAAAACATTTAGGGATTAAAAATAGATTAGATCCAGAACAAAGTATAAGAGGTGGTGCAAGACATCTAAATCAGATGATAAAAAATGTTCCAAAAGAGGTTGAGGGTGAAGATCGAATGAAGTTTGCACTAGCCGCTTATAATGTTGGTATGGGACATATAAAAGATGCACAAAAATTGACTAAAAAAATGGGTTTAAATCAAAATGTATGGAATGATTTAAAAAAGACTCTACCTTTGCTTTCTCAAAAAAAATATTATAGAACACTAAAGTATGGGTATGCTAGAGGAAGTGAGCCTGTTAAATATGTTGATTCGATATATGATTATATAGATATTTTACACAAAAGTGATGATGAGTTATACTCAAAAAAAGATAAAGTAAAAAAATCTAAAAAATCTAAAAAATCAAATAAGGAAAAACCAAAAAAGAAGAGTCAAAAAATTGACTCTAAAAAAACTAAATAGCCTCACCCTCTTTACCATCAACTAGATCACTTAGAAATGTTTCCATATCATATTTTATTCTATACTCTGGAGTCATAATATGGATAAGAATATCTCCTAAGTCAACAACAATCCAATCACTACTCTCATCAACATTATTAAAAGTTTCTTCTGGTTTAAGATCATTTTTTAAATGGTTTAGTAGAGCTAATGTATGTCTTGAACCAAGTGATGAAGCAATGATTGCATAATCTACAAAATAATTTTTATTTTTGAGATCAAAAACTTCAATACCCTCTGCTTTGTTTTTATCTAATACTTCTGTTATTTTTTCTATTCTGTCTTGCAACTATTTTTCCTTATAAAAATTATATATTTCTTTTGCACATTTTTTTGGTAACTTAGTTAAGTCTATATTGTCTCTTAAGAGAGTTGATGAAATATCTTCATTAACGTTAATTATTGAAAATTTTTTTGTAATTTCAACATTATCTCTTGAGGCAATTATAAAAGTAACTAACTCTTTTAGTTTTGAATAATTATGCCAATTATGAAGTGAAGCAAGGTTGTCAGCTCCGATAACGAGATATATTTTTTTATAACTCCTTAACAGATACTCAACAGTGCTAATAGTCGGTATTGGCTTTTCTTGACTAACTTCATAATCTGATATTACAACATTTTTATAATCATTAAAAATCTCTTTTAGCCACTTTAGTCTAAGAGTAGATGGTGCATAAAATTTTGATTTAAATGGGTTTAAATATGTTGGCATAATTATCACTTCATCTATATCTTTAAATTCTATTAAAGCCTTAACAATAGCTTCATGACCGATATGTGGTGGGTCAAAAGAGCAGATCGGAAGAGCACACG
>JAFLJV010000145.1 GCA_022712845.1 Sulfurimonas sp.
AAAATAGAATTTATTCATTCATTTGAATCAAGAAAAGAAGTTTTTAAAGAATACGGTATATTCCAAGAAATTGTAATTATTAAATTAACAAAAAAGCCTATCAGAAAAACAACCGTATGTATATCAGATAAATTAAATAATAAGAATTATGAAAAGTTTAGTTTTGATAAAATCACTTTTAAAAATGATCCTTATAAGTTTATTCATATTCCTGTTAAAGATGATGATTTTGAAATTTTAGATAAAATCTATAAATTACCTTCTAATTTAAAAAAGCTAGGCTTAACAATATCAACTGGAAAAGTTGTAGAATATAGAGAACTAGATTTAAAAAATAAGCAAACAAATAATTCTGCTATTGTAATTTATCAAAGACAAATAGTAGATGGGAATATTGATTTTTCAATTAAAGGCAATAGTAAACCTTACTTATCAATGAATGACATTTCATTTAGAAAAATGATTCCATCTGGTAATTACATTATAATGAAAAGAATGAGTTTTAAAGAAAATAAAAAAAGAATAAGTACTGCAATATTAACTAAAGAACATTTCGAAACAAAATATTTAACTGTCGAGAATCATCTTAATTATATTCATAACGAAAATAAAGGTATTGAAAAAAAATTAGCAATTGGACTAAATGCTTATTTAAACTCTAATATTTTAGATAAATATATTAGAAGATTTAATGGTCATACCCAAATTAATGCTTCTGATATTATAAGTTTGCCAATGCCAAGTTATGATATATTGATAAATATTGGTAGACTTATCAATAGTAAAAAAATTAATGATAATGAAATAAATGATTTATTATTTCATTATCATAAATAAAGTTTAATAATTTTAATAGTAGAATAAACAAACTAAAAGGTCGGATTAATTAATGCCTAAAATACCATTTACTGTTTCAGCAAGAACTGCAAAGCTTATAGGTCAAGAAAATTTTACTAACGCACAAGGTGCAGTTGTTGAACTTGTAAAAAATGCTTATGATGCTGATGCTTCAAATTGTATAATTGTTTTTGAAAATGATTCCTTGTATATAATTGATGACGGTACAGGGATGACAGAAGAAGTTATTCAAAATGAGTGGATGACTATTGGTACTAACAACAAAGAGAAAAGTCATACTACAGAGAAAGGAAGAGTAAAAACTGGTGCAAAAGGTATAGGTAGATTTGCATTAGATAGATTAGGAACTAAGACAACTATATATACATTTTCAGAAGAGAGTAATAATTCTTTAATTTGGAAAGTTGCATGGGGTAATTTTAACCAAGAAGATATCGCTATACATGAAGTAAAAGCAAATATTAGAAAATTCAACAAGCACTCATTAAAAACTTTTTTACTAAAAAAATTTAGAAAAAACAAATATTTGTCTAATATATTTAAAGAAATGGATGACCGTACATCAATTAATGGAACCGTTCTCCGAATTGATTTTACAAAAGATAATTGGTTTTATAACGATATTAAATTTTTATTTAAAAGTCTTGAAATTTTAACTCCACCTAAAGAATTAGCTTCAGATTTTAAAATTAGAATACTATCATCAGATTATAAAGATGATTTTGGATATATCGAAAATAGTGAAGTTAACGATTACGATTATAAACTTGAAGCAACTTACAACCCTGCGAATAATCATACTTTAAGTATTAAAATAACTAGAGATGAATTAAATAAAGAAAAAACACTTAATGAATATTCTGAAATTTTTAAAAATAAGAATATGCAACAATTCCCTTACACCAAAGAGGTATTTAAGCAACAAAACTTTACTATAAAAAAAGATTTTTTTGAATTAAAAACTTTTAAAGAGGTGGAAAAAAGTGATATTGAGAAAATTGGAGAATTTAGCTTTACTTTTTATTTTTTAAAGTTAAATAAATCTGATGACTCTGAATCTTCATCCGTAAAGTATCCAAATAAAAACTTTATTGCGACAAATAGAAAAACATTTTTAAATAAATTTGGCGGTATTAAAATTTTTCGAGATAACTTTAGAGTTAGGCCATATGGGGAAAGTGGAAATGATTGGCTTAATTTAGGATACAGACATGCTCAAAGTACAGCTGGTGCAGGTCAAAATTTAGGTGCGTATAGAGTTAAACCAAATCAAATTTTAGGAACTATTGAAATATCTAGATTAAATAATTTAAAATTTGAAGACAAGTCTGGACGAGAAGGTATACAAGAAAATAATACTTTTGATTTATTTAAAAATGTAATTATTGAAATAATTAGTTTTTTTGAAGCAGATCGGAATGTTATAATGAATAGCTTGTATATTTTGAATAAGAAAAACAATGAAGATGCTCAAGCTATGGAATCTGCTCCTAAAGCAGCAAGTAGGGTATTGAATAAAAAGAATAATGATAGCTCTCAAAATAACACTGAAAATAATTTTAATCAAGATAGGAATAGTGATGATGAGGAAACTTTAGCAAAAGCAGCTCTTGCATATCAACGAAAACTTGATGAAAAAGATGAAGAGATAAGGTTATTAAGAAATCTAGCAAGTGTTGGTTTGATTATTTCATCTTTTTCACATGAAGTTCGTAACTTAAGAACGAGATTAGTACCAAGAAATACACAACTAAAAAAAACACTAAAGTCGTTAATTAAAGATGAAGACATAGTTAACTTAAATAAGTATGATAATCCTTTTTTTATGTTAGATGTGAACCATCAAGAAGACATTAAATTAAAACATTGGTTAGATTACTCTTTAAATTCATTGAAAAAAGATAAAAGAAAAAGAAATAATATTAATTTAGTTAATTATTTTGATGGATTTGTTAACATAAAGTCCTGACGATTTCTATCAGTAGC
>JAFLJV010000261.1 GCA_022712845.1 Sulfurimonas sp.
GTCTATAAGAGAAGAGATAGCTCTTTATATCGCTCAAATCACATCTAATATTTTTATGGTACAATTTAGACAAAATAATTGCCTAAATTGAGTAAGAGTTAGAAAATTATTAGTCGTGGGGTTTGATTATTTCACAGTCTCATTAAACCGTTATACTATTCCACACTAAGTTTTAAATATTTATATAGGAGTAAATAATCTATGAAAGATAAAGCTTTAAAAATATACGGTGTTGAAAATGTAGGTGGAGTTTATATTGACAAAGGTGTAAATATTGATTTTCATAAAAATAATTTTATTAAAATAATTTTATCTCAAAAAGAAAATTTTGATATTACACTAAAAGACCAAATCAAAAAGCCATATCAAGCTATACTTATTCAAAGTAATCTGCTTCATAAGTTAGAGGGATCTGATAAAGATAGTATTATTATAATTTATATTGATGCATACTGTTTTAATGGGATGAGATTAAAAGATAGACAAGACTCACTTAAAAAGCTTCATATAGAGAATTTTACCATATTGTTGGATGAGTTTTATAACTTAGAAAAAAAAGAACAAATTGATGAAGAATTTATAAAATATTTTATAAATAGTATTATTGATACTATCTGCAAAGATAATCAATCCATAAATAGTATGGATAATCGTATTAAAAAAAGTTTAAAATATATTGACCAAAATGGATTTATATCGATTAAAAATGTCTCAGATTATATCGATTTATCCCCAAGCTATTTTGCATCTTTATTTAAAAAAGAAACAGGCTTAACTTTTAGAAAATATCTATTGTATAAAAAACTTATGGGTTCACTAAAGGCTCTACACAATAAAGAAAATTTTACTTCTTCTGCTTATGAAGGTGGCTTTAGTGACCAATCACATTTTATCAGAACTTTTAAAAACACCTTTGGCCTAATTCCTTCTATATTTAAAAAATAGTCAGTTTATTCAATTTTTAATTTTTAATCTTTATTATACTTCTATAACTAAAATCTATAGGTATTTTAAAGGCAAGGAGATAAAATGAATACAAATAATAATAAAATCGGTTTTATAGAATTTCATAATGTAAGTAAATCTTTTAAAACGGCTGAAAAGGAAACTGAAGTTCTAAAAAACATAAACCTTACAATTAATAAGGGTGAATATCTTGCAATTGTAGGAAAATCAGGAAGCGGCAAATCAACTTTGCTAAATCTACTAACGGCAATTGACCACCCTACATCGGGAGATATAATTATAAACGGTGAAGTTGTCAATAATTTAAACGAAACACAATCCGCTGTTTGGCGTGGAAAGAATATTGGTATTATTTTTCAATTTTTCCAACTAATACCTACACTTACAATATCTGAAAATATTTTGCTGGCTATGGAATTTGTGAATTCTGTTCCCAAAAAAAAGAGAGTAAAAAGAGTAGAGAATTTACTCTCTCAAGTAGATATTTTAAGTCATAAAGATAAAATGCCGGCTTCATTATCCGGTGGCGAACAACAAAGGGCTGCTATAGCAAGAGCTTTGGCAAATAATCCTGATATTATTGTGGCAGACGAACCAACAGGCAATCTAGACAGTAAAATGTCAGAAGAAATTCATCAGTTATTAAAGGAACTCACTGATGCTGGAAAAACGGTGATAGTTGTATCGCATGAAAGTAATGCCAAAGAAAGATACGACCGTGTTATTTCACTATCAGATGGCAAAATGAAATTATGAAAATGAAATTCACAAAAGTATTACGGGACTTAACAATAAACCCAAAACGCACTATACTTGTAGTATTTGCATTATTTCTGGGCATTTGGGGAGCAGGAACGGTATCGGTTTCCTATTATATACTTACCAAAGATTTGAACACTAATTTTCAGAAAACTTCTCCTGCACATCTGATATTAAAATCAGATGATTTCAGCAAATTAAATTTAAAAGAATTTATAGAAAAACCGGAAATAGAAAATGCAGAGTTCAGAGATTTCTCTTTTGAAAGAATTGAAGTAAATCCTGATGTTTGGGTTCCTTTATTTTTATATGGAGTTGAAAGTTTTGAAAATGCAAGTGTAGCAAAAATATTTAACCAAATAGGAAAGTTATCCCCAAAAAAAGGAAGTATATCGTTTGAACGTGACGGTAAAAATATATCAAATATTGATATTGGTTCCATACCGCGCGTAAGAATAGGCAACAAAGTGATAAATGTTCCCGTGAGCAGTATCTGTTTTGACCCTGCACAAGCACCCGCAACGCAAGACCACATGATTTACGCATATACAGATAAAAATACATATTCTGAAATTACCGGTAAGGAAACTAATAAAAGATTAATTATTCGATTAAATGAAGTGTATTCTCAAAATGATGTAAAAAATGTATCAGAAAAATTGACACAGCAATTTGAGAGGAAAGGAATTGATGTCAATAAAGTTGATATTCCGCTGTTTAACGAACATCCACATCAATGGCAGTTAAATACAATCTTATTTGTTATAGGAGTAATAGGTTTTCTTGCTTTTCTTATGGGAGCAGTTTTGGTTTCGCAATTAATGAAATCAATAATGGCAAATCAAGTCAGACAAATAGGAATTATGAAAGCAATAGGTTCTTCAAGATATCAGATTTTTCAGATTTATATTACAACATTACTTTTATTTGGCTTATTTGCAGGTGTTTTGGCAGTTCCTTTGGCAGTTTTGGCAGGTAGCGCTTATGCAGATTTTGTAGCAGGTATTCTTAACTTTGACATATTAACATCAACTCCGGTTTCAATATATGCAGCTCTTTTTGCATTAAGTTTATTACTTCCGGTATTACTTTCTTTTTCAACTTTGCTCAAAGGTACAGAAATATCAGTGAAAGATGCATTTAGTGATTATGGTATAAAAAATAATTTAGATCTAAAACAAATGAAATTTTTTAACAAATTTAATTTATCAAATACCTTTTTATTAGCAATAAAAAGTTCATTAAGAAACAGTAAAAGACTTAGCGTTGTAATAATTTCAATGGCATTGGGAGTAGCGGTTTTTAATACCGGTTTTAATGTAAAACAATCACTTTGGGAGTTACTTGACGATTTGCAAAATGAATTACAATATGATGTGCAAGTAGTTTTAAACAAACAAATTTCAGAGGAAGAAGCAATTAAGCCTTTTGAAACTCTGCAAAATGTAAAAAGCATAAGCACTTGGAACGGTGGCAGTGGAATGATACAAACAAAGCTTTTAGCAACTGATAAAGGTGCAGGAATTGTAGCATTGCCGTATAACACAAAATTAATTCAACCCAAAATAATTAGAGGTAATTGGTTGAGTAACAGTAGTAAACTTGAAGTTGTTTTAAATCAACAAGCGTGGGAATTGTATGGATACAAACCACTTAATTCTAATCTAAACCTAATAATAGGCGATTCAACAATTACTGCAAAAATTGTTGGTATAGTTGAACAGTTTGAACTTTCAAAAATATATATTGATATTGATAAATACGATAAAATATTTAATCCTAATCATTACATCAACACAATAACATTTGAAGCTGTAAACAATGATTATGAAAATGTTGTAGAATTGAAAAAACAAATTGAGAAATCAATACTTTCGTCAAATTTGCATGTTGTATTTGTAATGTCAGATGTTGAAAGAGTAAAAGTAATATACGATCATTTGAATATAATCTTTTCAGTTATAGTATTTCTGTCTTTCTTGGTGTTGTTGGTAAGTGCCGTAGGAATGGCATCGGCAACCGGAATAAGTATTACCGAACGAACAAGGGAAATTGGTGTAATGCGTGCTATCGGCGGAACACCAAAAAAGATTTATTCAATATTCGTTTGTGAAGGAATGATAATTAGTTTTATCAGCATTATAATCGGACTATTATTATCATTTCCGTTAAGTCAGTTAGCATCAATATTTTTTGGAAATTTAATGTTAGGTGAAGAAGCTGTTTTAGAATATGCTTTCAGTCCACTCGGTTTTTTCATTACAATAGCCGTTACAATAATTTTTGGCTGGTTAGCAAGCAGATTACCGGCATATTCGGCAGTAAAAAAATCTACACGAGAAGCATTGGCTTATGAATAATAAAAAAATGTTATCTTTAGTTTTATTATAATTTATTTCTTGTAATATTTATGCAAGTCATATAGAAAATAATCATGGTCAAATTATCGTTAGTCTTTATAAAAAAAGTAATGATATTATGGGAGAGCCTTTTTTAAAATTAAAAGCCAACATTATCAATAAAAAAACAAATGTAACTTTTAAAAATCTTCCTTATGACAACTACTCAATAATGGCATATCATGATAAAAATGATAATAACATTATGGATCATAGTTTTGGATTTCCTGATGAACCATTTGCTTATTCAAATAATTGGTATTTTTCTTTATTTAGCGGACTTCCTAATTTTGGGAAAACAAAATTTAATTTTTCAAAGGATGATTTAAAATGTGTTATTAAATTTAAATAATACTTTCTTTTTGTATAACAAATTATTGGAAGAAAATAAGTGAAAACAGCCAGTAATTAAAGCTTATAAGTTTCAATTTGATAAACTTTAGGATTGAATTTTCAAGTCGTTTTGCTCACTTATTTTTCAACTCAAACGTTATCTAATCATCGATAAACATTATTTAAGATATAATTTTAAATATAGAGGAATAAAATGAAATCACCTAAAGATTTTGGGAAAGTGTATTTTACATTTGCTAGTATTTTAGCACATAGTGTTTTAAATAACATACAATCTAATATTACTAAAACCCAACACCTGATAAAAAATGATTTGTTTCAAGAAGAAATAGAGGGCGACAATTCTCCTCTTGAGCCTCTGTTACTTTGTGAGGCAAATAATAAACTTTGTCATTGTAATTATTTTTATAAATTAAAAACAATTTTAATGCTAAGAATAAACCATTTCATACCTAGATGTCCTTACTACACTACTTATTTTGCATTTAGAAGAACTGGTGTTCATCCTCCTTGCATTATCCACTAAAAAATAATCACATTAAACAACCAGAAGAAAAAAATTATTTAAACAAGGATAAAGTAATGTCAAAAAAAAATTATATTGTAGGATTTCCAAGAATTGGAGAAAAAAGAGAGTTAAAAAAAATATTAGAGAGTTTTTGGGCTAAAAAAAGCTCATTTAGTGAAGTTAAGGAGGTTGCCCATAAGCTTAAAGTGCAACATTGGAACTATCAAAAAAATGCAGGAATCGAATATATAAGTTCAAATGACTTTAGTCTTTATGACAATATGCTAGATACTGCTGTAATGCTAAATGCTATACCAAAAAGATTTAATGGTTTAGAAAATGAAGAGTTGTATTTTTCTATGGCACGAGGTAACAAATCAAGTGTAGCGATGGAGATGACAAAGTGGTTTAATACAAATTATCACTATATTGTACCTGAGTTGTCTTTGGAAGACAACTATAAATTAAATGCTTCAAAAATTTTAAATGAATACAATGAAGCTAAAAAGCTAGGTATTAAAACAAAAATAAATCTTATTGGACCAATCACATTCTTAGGTTTATCAAAGAGAGTAGATAGAGGTGATACTTATGAGTTATTAAATAAAGTTTTACCTATTTATGAAGAGTTACTAAAAGAAATTTCTGCTTTAGATGATGAAATAATAGTACAAATTGATGAACCAATTTTTGTAAAAGATAATGAGCCTAAAGTACTTAGCCTTATAAAGTTAACTTACGATACATTAGCAAACATAAGTAATAATATAAAAATAGTAGTTAGTACATATTTTGAACATTCAAATGAGGCTACAAAAGTATTAGTCAATTCACCTATTTGGGCTATTGGTTTAGATTTCTTATATGGCGATGAAAACATCAATTCTTTAGATATTGTTGCGAAAAGTGATAAAAAACTAATAGCAGGTGTTATCGATGGTAGAAATATTTGGAAAAATAATATTGATAATACATTGTCTTTATTAGAAAAAATTGCTAAAACTATAAATAAAGAAAATATTTTAATCTCATCATCTTGTTCATTATTGCATACTCCATTTACTTTAAGATATGAAGAAAAGATGGATAGTAATATTAAAAATTGGCTTAGTTATGCAGTTGAAAAGCTAGATGAAGTTAGTTTAATTTCAAAAATATTTTTTGATGGAGTTGATAGCTTAAATAATAATGAAGCTAAACAACTACAAAGTAATCAAAATGCAAATCGTAGCAGAAAATCTTCAAAAATTATTCATGATCCAAATGTACAAAACAGAGTGGCAAATTTTACAAAATTGGCACGGAATGGAAAATATAAAGATAGAATAAAAATCCAAAAAAATATTTTAAAATATGAAGATTTAGCAACTACAACAATTGGATCATTTCCTCAAACTGATGAGATAAGAAAAGCAAGAAGGGATTTTAAATCTAACAATATAACTAAAGATATGTATGAAAATGAGATGAAAAAATATATTGATGATTGTATCTCTTTTCAAGAAGAGTGTGGACTTGAAATTTTAGTACATGGTGAACCTGAAAGAAATGATATGGTTGAGTATTTTGGAGAACAACTAAAAGGGTATGGATTCTCTCAAAATGGATGGGTACAAAGTTATGGTAGTAGATGCGTAAAACCACCTTTTATATATGGAGATATTAGCCGACCAAAACCTATGACAGTTGATTGGATGGTTTATTCACAAAGTAAAACTGATAAAATAATGAAAGGTATGTTAACAGGTCCCGTTACTATTCTTAACTGGTCATTTGTAAGAGATGATATGTCAAGAGATGATGTATCAAAACAGATAGCAGTTGCCTTAAGTGATGAAATAGATGATTTACAAAATGCTGATATTAAGATTATTCAAGTTGATGAAGCTGCCTTTAAAGAAGGGTATCCACTTCGTGATAAAAAAATAAAGATTTATGAAAAATGGGCATTAAGAGATTTTAAAATATCAGTCAGTAGTGCTAAGGAACAAACACAAATACATACTCATATGTGTTATAGTGAGTTCAATGATATTATTGATACCATTGAATCAATGGATGCTGATGTCATCTCTATTGAAACTTCAAGAAGCGGTAATGAACTTTTAAAAATATTTAAAACAAGTGGCTATAAACAAGAAGTAGGTCCTGGCGTTTATGATATTCATAGCCCAAGAATTCCAAGTGTAAATGAAATAGTAAAACAAATTGATAGGCTACTTGATGTACTGCCTAAAAATCAACTATGGATTAATCCAGATTGTGGTTTAAAAACTCGAAAATGGGAAGAGGTGAAGCCAAGCTTAATAAATATGGTTGAAGCTGTAAAAATAGTTAGAAATAGATAACAAAACCTCGAGACTGTGAAATAATCAAACCCCACGACTAATAATTTTCTAACTCTTACTCAATTTAGGCAATTATTTTGTCTAAATTGTACCATAAAAATATTAGATGTGATTTGAGCGATATAAAGAGCTATCTCTTCTCTTATAGAC
>JAFLJV010000146.1 GCA_022712845.1 Sulfurimonas sp.
CCAGCTGCACGACTTTTACCAATAGCATCAATCTCATCTATAAATATAATACTTGGAGCATCTTTTTTAGCTTGCTCAAAAAGATCACGAACCCTTGCTGCACCAACACCAACAAACATCTCTATAAAACTGGAACCACTAACAGAGAAAAATGGAACATCAGCTTCACCTGCAACAGCTTTTGCTAAAAGTGTTTTACCAGTACCAGGAGAACCAACTAAAAGTACACCCTTTGGAATTTTTGCACCAATCTCTACATAACGACCAGGGTATTTTAAGAAGTCAACTATCTCTTGAACTTCCTCTTTTGCTTCTTCAACGCCAGCCACATCATCAAATTTAGTTTTTGGTTTTTCTGAGTTAATCATCTTTTTAGAATTACCCATACCAAGTATTCCACCACCCATACTTTTTTGCATACGACCAGCAAAAAACATCCATATGCCGATGATAATTAAAAATGGAAATAACCATCCAAACATCTCTGTAAACCAGTTAGTTTCACTAAAACCTGCGTATTCTACCCCCTGTTTATCTAACTCTTTTATAAGATCAGTATCATTTGGAACTATTCTAGTAGTATAAACCATAGAGCTATCACTTGCATATGCTCTTATATAACTTTGTCCTATTTCAACTTTTTTTACACTTTTAGATGCAACTAAAGATTTAAGTTCTGAATAACTAACTTTTTGAGCTCTTTTACTTGTAGCACCCATTGTAGAATTTGTATTTGATGTATCTCCAACAAGAGCTTTAAATAACAATATTATAACTACTGAAAATATTGCAAATGTAATTAATGGATTTTTATTAAAAAAATTATTATTATTATTATCATTATTATTTTTATTTTGCATATTTGGTTTCTATCCTTTTTTTAATACTAATGTAACCCATTCATCTTGAGTTATTTTTTCATGAATTTTAAAATCTTTATAAAAATTCAATACTTTTGTTTCATATTTATCTAATATTCCAGAGAGAATAAGTATTCCATTCTCTTCTAATACATTTTTTAAATCATTTGCTATAAATACTAAAACATCAGCAACAATATTTGCTACAACTATATCATAAAATTTTTTTGTTAGATTACATGACCCTTCCCAAATATTTTCAAATTCCACATTATTTAATTTTGCATTTTTTTTAGAATTTTCAATACATACCTTATCAGTATCACATGCATCTACTTTCGCTTCAAGCTTTAAAGCTCCTATGCTCAATATGCCACTTCCACAACCAACATCTAAAACTTTATTACCTTGATTTACATATTTTAATATTGCTCTTAAAGATGAAGCAGTTGTTTGATGATGACCTGTACCAAAAGCCAATGCAGGATCTATTATTATATTTATTAATTCTTTACTTGGTTCACTCCAAGTTGGATGAATATAAAATTTATCAACTTCTATAGGTTTTACACTATTTTGATAAACACTTACCCAATCACTATTTTTAAGCTTTGTTCGCTTACATTCAAGATTTATATTTTGTCTTAATGCTTTTTCTAAAGCTTCAGCAAATTGTTCTAAACCCCATTCAATAGTATCTAATTCATCTTCACTTCGAATAATAAACCCATTATCAGTCTCTTCAAAACCAACTGGTAATGTATCTACTAAAAAGTCTGAAAAAAGTGAATGATGGGAAGATAAATTTACTACTAACTCATAGTAATGCTCCTGCATTACACCTCTATACCCATAACAGCACCAAGCTTTTCTTTTAAAATTTGTGGAGTAAATGGCTTAACAATATAATTATTTACACCTGCTTTGAGTGCAGTAATAACTTCTGATTTACCACCTTCTGTAGTTACCATAATAATAGGTAGATCTTTAAAACGATCATCAGAACGAACTTTTATAACAAGATCTAAACCATTCATCTCAGGCATATTCCAATCTGTAATTAACATATCAACATCTGGATTAGAATCAATTGCAGCCCAGCCTTCTACACCATCAGCACCTTCAAGAACATCTTTATGTCCTAATCTAGCCAAAGTATTCTTTATAATACGACGCATTGTAGAGCTATCATCAACAACAAGTAATTTCAATTGAAATCCTTTATATATATATAATCTTTAAGTAATTTAAATAAGTAATAATACCTAAATTTTAATTACATTATGATTAAGTACTGCTTAATCTAATAGCTTAAACATCTTAGGTAAGTCTATTGTACCCTCATAATAAGCTTTTCCAATAATTACACCATCAACTTCTTTTGTATCTATTAAAGCTTTGATATCATCTTCATCTTTTACACCACCACTTGCAATTGTACTAACACCACTTGCTCTTGCTATATCTAAAGTAAAATCTACATTTACACCACTAAGAGTTCCATCTTTACCAACATCGGTACAAATAATTGCTTCAACTCCTGCATCTGCAAATTCACGAGCTAAATCAGTAGCTCGCATTGTACTAACTTCTCCCCAACCCTCAACTGCTACAAAACCATCAATAGCATCAATTCCAACAGCAATTGGATACTTTGCAGCCATATCTT
>JAFLJV010000147.1 GCA_022712845.1 Sulfurimonas sp.
AAAATATGACTTTGAAGAGGAGAGTAATATCTATTTTGATAGACAACTAGACAACACATCGCTCTTTAGAACTTCATTGTATAGAAGAACAAAAAGTAAACAAACTGGAATGGACTATAGAGTAGCATTTACTTATTATAATACACCTCAAGAAAAGAGTGGGTTTAGCGTAACACAATATTTTTGGGGAAATACAAAATATACAACTTTGGATAAACCAAGAAAGTTTGGTGGCATAAGTGATTATGTAACTACATTTAGTTGGCGTCAAAATATATGGCGTGATTGGATTGCCTATGAAATACAGCCAGGTGTTAGTTTTCATAGGCAATATGATTATGAAGAAAACTATATGTTACGCTTTAATTTAGATTTTTATTTTGGGTCTATTTGATACAAATTGTAAAATTTGATATAATTACAAGATTAAAATTATAAAGTATAGGAGAAATAAATATGAAAATTTTTCTATTAACATTTTTATTAGCAAGTTCTTTCTTTGCAAAAGATTTTTCAACTCGTTATGATGTTAATGTTGACATGTTTGGCAAGGTTGGATATGCTGATATAACTCTAAAAGAAAATGGTGACACTTATGAAGCCAAACTTATAGCAAATACTGTAGATATAGCGGCAACACTTTTAGGTAATAGAGTTGAAACTTTTACTAGTAAAGGTAAAATTATTGATGGAAAATATATCCCTGATATATTTATAAAAACTAAAACATCCACAAGAAAATCAAGGCAACAAACTTATCATTTTGATCATGATAAACAAGAAATCACTCTTATAGAAAAAAAATCTAAGCTTGTTAGCCGTACCAAATTTAACCGTACCAAATTCAAAGTTATACGTAAAGATATAGAAAAAAAATCATCAAAAGAGATAGTACTTAAAACTTACAGAAGTGATGACATTTTAAGCTCTTATCTTAATACTCAAGCAAGATGTAACTCTGATAAAAAACAGTATAGTTTACTTGCTATTGGTGCATATAACAATAAAAATGATGTTACATTATCTTACTTAGATGGTTTACAAAAAACATCTGCTAGTTCTCACTTTGCTAAAAATACTCAAAACATATATAACTTACATGTAAAACCAATTAATGAAGATGAAAGTACTGTAAATGTGCTTATTGCATTTGATAATGATGGTATTGTAAAAGAAGCTCTCTTAGGTGAAATTTTTTGGATTGGGAAAATTACTGCAAAACGAGTTTATCACAAGGTTACACTTAATTAACTTCAATTTCCTATAATTTCAAACAAAGGAATTTTATGGGAAATATAATACTACTTGCTGTTGTCGGTGCATTTTTCTACTGGATATTTAAAAGTTACTCAAGATACACATCATACTCTAAAGAAGCATTTAAAAACTTCTCTGTTAGCAAAGAATCATTACAAAAAAGTGATTTAGGTCTTTTTATAGCACTTGTTGCAAAAGTTGCAAAAGCTGATGGAAAAGTAGACGCACTTGAAGCTCAACTAATTGGCATAATGTTTGATGATATCTCTGCAGTATTTCCAGAGCCTACAAAAACAAAAGATATATTAAAAGATATTTTTGATGAAGAAAAAGATAGATCTGAAAACTTAGAAGAACTTGCAAGAACTTTAGGTCAAGCTATCAAAAGAGACAAGTCCAAACAGCAACAATTTATGGGCTTTTTAATTCAATTGGCTTTTGTAGATGGTGAAGTAAGTGATAGTGAGAATGAAGTTCTTATGAGCATTGCCAAAGCATTTGAATTTGATCCAAATGCTTACCATGCTATTTTTGATCAGTTTGAAAAAATGATGCAAAATATCAAACCAAAAGCAAATATTGCTGATGCTTATAAACTCTTAGGAGTAAGTAAGAGTGATGATATGAGTGTAATCAAAAAAGCATATAGAAAATTAGTTCGTGAGTATCATCCAGATATTATAAAATCACAAGGTAAAGATGAAGCATATATGCAAGAAGCAACTGCAAAAACACAAGAGATAAATCAAGCTTATGAGATGATAAAAATTAAAAGAAAATAACTTCTACTTGTAGAGTTGTTTTTCTATATTTATAAAATCTCTCTCCCAAAAAAAATCTATCCACTCTGTTGTTTCATTTATCCAAAAGGTTGGTTCAACAATAGAAGTTTTTTTATAAAAAAGTGTTACAGATTGAAACTCTATATCTGCAAAATCCTTTTGTAGCGACATTGTGACACTCTTTAATGTTTCTCCACTATCTGCTATATCATCAACTATTAAAACTTTTTTTGCACCCTCTAAATTACATTTAGTAAAAATATTTATCTTATTTCGCTTATGAGTTTTATCATAGAGTTCTGTTCTAATTGTTTGAGTATTTCTTATATTAAGCCCCTCAGCTAGTGCATGAGTAAGAATAAGTCCACCTCTAGCAATTCCAATAATCACATCAAAATTTGAATCTTGGATTTGAGCGATTAAACTATTTGTATCTTTTTTAAAATTTTTATAACTATAATATTTCATACATGCATTATACTGTCATTTAAAAAAATTTGCTATAATATATTCTTATATTAAGGAACACATATGCTTAAAAATATTTTATTTATAATAGTTATAACGATAATCACAGGTTGTTCAAAGTCCACACCTAAAACACCTTTACCAAATTGGTATACAAATATGCCAAAAAGCAATGAAGTATATCATGCAGTGGGTATGGCAGATACAATTGAAAAAGCAAAAGAAAATGCGATACTATCTATGAGAAAAAGCTTGAATTCACAAGTAAACTCTACATTTACAAGTAACAAATATAATCTTAAAAACCTAGATAATATCTTACTTAAAAAAATTTTAGAACATAATAAAATGGTATCACAAAAGATATCTATAAAAAATATTACAATAGTAGAATCAAAAACAATTGACAACAATAAAATAGTCTTAATAAATATACCAAAATCAAAACTATTTTTAAAATTAAGACTTATCTCAAGTGCAGAATTATCAAGAGTTAAACAAGAATATCAAACTAAAAGAAATCCAATTGCTTTAAAAAGGTTTATTATATTAGATTCATTGATGCAAAAATATGCAAAAATTGCCTCACTTGCAGGATATAAAAAATTTTTAATTCCTCAATATGAAGAATATGATGAGTTTAGTTTTTTAAATAAAATGAAAGCTGAATATGATAATTTAAAACCTTTTGTCAGTGTGTGTATAGTTCATGACGCAAATTCAAAACTATTTGCTTTAACCATAAAAAAACTGCTTATAGATAAGGGTATAAATGTAGTTAAAGATATAAAAGATAGAAATTCATTAAAAATATTAGTTACATCTAAATCTATTAAATCTAAAGAACAATCTTTAAATAAAGTTGAATCTCACATAAAATTTGCAGCATATGATGGTAAAAAAAATCAAATTAGTTTTAAAAAATATACTTTTATTGGAAAATCAAAAATAGATCCACAAGAAGCAAAACAAAATGTTGCAGATAATTTAAAATATAAAATAGAAAAACTAGGTATAACTAATTTTTTTAGTTTTGAAAAGTAGTCTGTTAAAATTAAATAAGAGCACATGAATAGATATTATTTAAGATTAAAAGTGCTACAATTATTACAAAAAAATTAAAGGATATTAAAATGTTTAAAACAATTTCATTAGTTACAATTATTACCATATTGACAGTATCAATTACTGGGTGTAGTAAAGAAGCCGAGCCTTATGAAGAAGGTGATTTTCGTTGTAAGCAAGAAAATGTATTGGCTCCTAAATGGACATGTATTCCTGATGTTGATAGCTATTATTCTGGTGTTGGTATTGCTCAAAAAAGTGCTGCTGGAATGGCACATATGAGAAGAGTTGCTGTTGCCAATGGTCGCTCTGATTTAGCTCAACAAATTCAATCTCAAATTAAAGATAAGATAACTATTTATAGTGGAACAACTGGCGTAAACGCTGATGAGACTGTTGACCAAGTTACAGAAGCTGTAACTAAACAATTAGCAAAAGTTGATTTAGTTGGCTCAAAAGCTATTGACTCTTGGTCTGCTCCATCAGGTGCTCTTTATTTACTTGTAACTGTTTCAAAAAACTCTACAAATAAACAGATAAGAGAAAATCTTAAAACTAGTTATAAAAATGAAAGAGCTCTTTGGCAACAATTTAAAGCTAAAAATGCACTAGAAGGTCTTGAAAAAGATTTTGCAGATCAGTAAAACTATTCTCTCTTTTGAGAGAATCCCTACAATCAATTTTCAATCTCCTCTAATTTCGATATAATTCCAAATAAACTACTAATAAATCACAAGTTTTTCTTCACTTAAAATAAGGTAACAAATATGAAAAAAATCGCCATTATTGGTCGTCCAAATGTTGGTAAAAGCTCACTTTTCAATAGACTTGTAAAAAAAAGAGATGCTATAACTTCAGAACAAGCTGGAACAACTAGGGATGTGAAAAGACGACATGTTACTATCATAAATAAAGAAGCTTTACTTCTTGATACTGGTGGGCTAGATAAGGGCTGTGAACTATTTGACAAGATAAAAGAGATGTCACTTAAAGCAGCTTATCAAGCAGATATCATACTTTATATGGTTGATGGAAAAGGTATTCCAGAAGATATAGATAAAAAGCTTTTTTATGAACTTCAAGCTATGGGAAAAGATATAGCTCTTGTTGTAAATAAAATAGACAATGACAAGATGAAAGAGAAACTTTGGGACTACTATGAATTTGGAACTGACGCTATTTTTGGTATCTCTGTAGCTCACAATAGACATACTGTTGATCTTCTTGATTGGATATCTAGTAAAATTCCTGATTCTGATATTATTAAAGAAGAACTTCAAGAAGAAGAAAATACAGATGATATTACTATAATTCGTGAAGATTTAAGTGATAAAGATTTCTTTGCCAATAATAATGCAAATGAAGAAGATGATGGTTTTACATATTGGGATGATGATGAGATGGATGGTATTATTCAAGATGACTCTATTTTTGCTCAAAATGACAAAATAAAAGAGTTTGATGAAAATGATGTAAATCATATCAAAATTTCTATAATTGGTCGTACAAATGTTGGTAAAAGCTCACTTTTAAATGCTCTACTAGGTGAAGAACGCTCAGTTGTTAGTAGTGTTGCAGGGACTACAATTGACCCTATTGATGAGAGTATAGAGTACAAAGGAAAACAACTTACATTTGTAGATACAGCAGGTCTTAGAAGAAGAGGTAAAATTATAGGGATTGAAAAATTTGCTCTTATGAGAACTACAGAGATGTTAGAAAACTCAAACATGGCACTAGTTGTTTTAGATGCAAGTGAGCCTTTTTTAGATTTAGATGAAAAGATTGCTGGACTTGTTGATAGTAATAGACTTGCTTGTATTATAGTTTTAAATAAATGGGATATCTCAAAAAGAGAAGAGCATGATAAAATCATCCAAAGTGTAAGAGATAGATTTAAATTTTTAGCTTATGCTCCTATAATTACCTTATCTGCAAAATCTCACCAAAGAGTTGATAAACTTAACGATATGATTTTAGAAATAAATGAAAATTATTCTCAGCGTATTACAACATCACAACTAAATGATGCAATGGACAAAGCTATGAGAAGACATCAACTTCCATCTATGCATGGCCAAGTTATACGTATCTATTATGCAACTCAGTATGAGACAAGACCACCAAAAATTGCTATAGTTATGAATAAACCTAAAGGTCTTCACTTTACTTATAGAAGATATCTGACAAATAAACTAAGAGAGGCTTTTAATTTTACAGGAACTCCGTTATTATTTAAAGCTAAGAAGCGTGGGGAGAAATAGTGCCAAAGGTAATTCCCAAGTAAAACTTGGGAACTAGTTTAAGTATCTTTTGGTGTCTGTTTTATCACTCTATAAATCACAAAAGCGCCAATTGCCAAGGTTATAAAAGTAAAAGCTAAAGAAAATGTTTTAGTAACTACATACCCTACAATTAGTAAAGATAATACAGTTGGCACTTCATTATAAGCTCTAAAAAAGTTTCCACTTTTAATATAATTATCTTTTTCAAGCTGCATTCTATAATGCTCCAAAGAGAATGAATATGCCATCAACACAATAACTACTAAAATTTTAGCATACATCCAACCATCACCTTGTAATAAATCAGGTCTAAAATATAACATCAAAATTCCACTAATAACAGTTGCCCACATTGCAGGAAGGCCTATATATTTGTACATTTTGTATTCTTGAATCTTTACGACTTTAACAAAATCTGGTTTATCCTTATGCTCAGTATGATATACATATAATCTTGGTTGATAAAACAGCATTGCCATCCATGACAAAATCGCCATTATGTGAAAAGTAACAATCCATAAATAATAATCCATCTAAAAGCTTTTTATTAAAAAATTATGAATCAAGTGTCTCTAAATCTTTTACAGACGCATTTGTATGAGAAATCAATTTATCATGTAAACGGCGAAGTGCTTTAGTTGTTCTATCAATTGCTATATCAATAGCTGCATCTAAATTATCATCAGTTTGTGATATTACAACTGGTTTAGCATGAGCGATATGAATATCAAACTCTATTGATACACCTTTTTTCTCAGCAGCAACATGTACATTAACTGATGTTATATCTAGAGAGTATTTTTTAAAACTTTCTATTGCAGACTCTATGTGAGCTCTTGTATTTGAGTGAAGTGTTATATCTTTTGCATGAACTTGTACATTCATATTAAATCCTTTAAATAGAGTAATTTCGTACTCTAGTCATACTTATATGATAGCAAAAAATAGCTAAAGAATGTATAATGTCAAAAAAAAATTAATAAATTATTTTGGAGTTACATAAATGAGAGTTTTAACAGGTATTCAAGCATCAGGTGATTTACATATTGGAAACTACTTTGGTTCTATAAAACAAATGGTAGATGCTCAAGAGACAAGCCAAACTTTTACTTTTATAGCAAACTACCATGCTATGACGACAGTTTCAGATGGAAAAAGATTAAGTGAACTAACTATGCAGTGTGCAACAGATTTTTTAGCACTTGGAATAGATCCAAAAAAATCAACTTTTTGGGTTCAATCTGATGTTAAAGAGGTACTAGAGCTTTACTGGATACTATCATCATTTACACCTATGGGACTACTAGAGCGTGCTCACAGTTATAAAGATAAAACAGCTCGTGGAATAGCTTCAAACCATTCACTCTTTTCATACCCTGTTTTAATGGCAGCAGATATTTTACTTTTTGGCTCAGAGATTATTCCTGTTGGAAAAGATCAGATTCAACATGTGGAAATTGCAAGAGATATTGCAACAAAGTTTAATAATCAGCATGGAGATATTTTAACCATCCCTGAATTTCGCGTTCAAGAAGAAGTGAAAACTGTTCCAGGAATCGATGGGCAAAAAATGTCTAAAAGTTATGGAAATATTGTAAATATTTTTGGTGAAGAGAAAAAACAAATGAAAACCATTAAAAAAATTGTAACTGAGAATGTAGCAATGGAAGATCCAAAAGAGTATGAAAACTGTAATGTTTATAATATGGCAAAGCTATTTTTAAAGGGTGATAATCTTATAGCTCTTCAAGATAGATACAGAGCTGGTGGAGAAGGTCATGGTCACTTTAAAGTATACCTAGCAGAGGTAATGTGGGAGTATTTTAAAGACTTTAGAGATAAAAGAAAGTATTATGAAAATAATCAAGATGAAGTTAGAGAAATCTTAAATATGGGTGCAAATAAAGCTAGAGATATAGCACTCCCTACTATTGAGAAGATTAGAAGTGCTACTGGGATTAAATACTAAATATTAGGTATTTTTTTTCAAATATATATCATTTTCAATACTATAATTTTAAAAGTGTAAAAATTAACTAAGAGGAAACAGAAGTGTAAAAAAGGCAACCTTGGCAATCTTTTATGGAATACGAAAGATCCATGGCTTTCCGTCCCCGCTTCACAACGAGTTTGGCTAAGTATAAAAGTTACTTACTAACAATAGTATTACAACTATTATATAATTTAGCTTAAAATTATTATTTGTTTTGTTTTTCTAACCAAACCATCAAACCTTTTTGGGCGTGAAGTCTATTTTCAGCTTCATTAAAAATTATTTCAGAGTGTTTTTCAAAGATCTTTTCACTAACTTCTAATCCTCTATATGCAGGTAAACAATGTAGAAATATTGAGTTATCTTTAGTCAATAACATCAATTCATCATCAACCATAAAACCATTAAATATTTTAATTCTTTCTTCTTTTTCTTCTTCTTGTCCCATTGAAGTCCAAGTGTCAGTTGTTACAACTGTTGCATTTTTCACTGCAACTTTAGGGTCATTTGTTATTTTTATAACCCCTCCACTCTCTTTAGCTAATTCAAGTGCTTCTTTTAAAATATCTTCATCAACCTCATAACCTTTTGGTGTTGCAATTCTAAGCTCAAACCCAAGTTTTGCAGCTAATATCATCCAAGAATGAGTCATGTTATTGCCATCACCAACATAAGCAGCAACTATATTTTTATCTGCATTATATTCTACTAAAGTCATATAATCAGCTAAAAGCTGTACTGGATGGTAAGAATCTGTTAATCCATTTATCACTGGAACTTTTGAAAATTTAGCAAATTCTTCTATCTTAGAATGCTCAAAAGTTCTAATCATAACCATATCACACATGCTTGAAATCACACGAGCTGTATCTTTTACAGGCTCACCACGACCAAGATGAATATCACGATTTGATAAAAACAGAGCATGTCCACCAAGTTGAAACATACCAGTTTCAAAACTAACTCTCGTTCTTGTTGAACTTTTTTCAAAAATCATCCCAAGAGTTTGGTTCTCTAACTCTTTTTTATATATTTTAGATTTAAGATTTTTTTTAATCTCTAACCCAATATCAATAATCTCTAAAATTTCTTCTTTAGTAAAATCTTTTAGTGTTAAAAAGTGTCTCATAAATTTTTCCAAATTTTTAAATAAGATGTTATTTTATAATAATTTACTTTAAAATTACTTTTGTAACATCTTTGCAACTTCTTTAGCATGATAAGAGATGATAATATCTGCTCCAGCTCTTTTAAAACTAATCATAGTTTCCATTACAACTCTATCATAATCAATTAAATCTTGTGCTCCTGCTAACTTAAGCATTGCATACTCTCCACTTACATTATAAACTGCCATAGGAAGTGAAGTGTTATCTTTTATCTCACGAACTATGTCAAGATAAGCAAGAACTGGTTTAACCATTAAAATATCTGCACCTTGAAGCTCATCAGAAATACTCTCATTTATAGCTTCACGACGATTTGCTGGATCCATTTGATATGATGCTCTGTCACCAAAACTTGGTGTTGATTCTGCTACATCACGAAATGGTCCATAATACCCCGAAGCAAATTTTGTAGAATATGCCATGATAGGTAAATTCTCATACCCTGCACCATCAAGTGCATCTCTTAGAGTCTCTATAATTCCATCCATCATTCCAGAAGGGGCAATCATATCTACTCCAGCTTTTGCATGAATAATAGCTTGTTGTCCTGATATCTCTAAGGTTGCGTCATTGTTTACAGTTTCTTTTTCTTCATCAATTATTCCACAATGACCATGGTCTGTATATTCACAAAAACATAAGTCTGTTACAACAAACATCTCAGGATGCTCTTTTTTTATAGCTCTTATAGCAGAGGCAATTATTCCATGTTCACATAAAGAATCAGAACCGATAGAATCCTTTACATCAGGAATTCCAAAAAGAATTATAGAGTAAAGTCCTAGTTTTTTAAGTTCTATACACTCTTTTAAAATTTCATCGATACTCATCTGAAAAACACCTGGCATTGATGATACTTCAGTTTTAATGCCCTCGCCTGAACGAACAAAAAGAGGATAGATAAAATCATCTGTACTTACACTTGTTTCTCTTACTAATGAACGAAGATGAGTATTTAAACGAGTTCTGCGAAATCTTTGAAACATAATAAACCTTTTTTTGCTATAATTTTAAAAAAAACATTTTACCGTTTTAAAGTTAAAAGTAGGGTACATTAATTGAATATAGAAATTTCACAAGTTGCTAATTTACCATCAAAATTTGGTGACTTTAAAGTAAAAGCCTTTAAAGAGGGCAATAAAGAACACTTAGTTATATATAAAGATAAATTAGATGAAATTCCTGTTGTTAGAGTTCATTCAGAATGTTTAACTGGTGACGCTATAGGAAGTCTAAAGTGTGATTGTAGAGATCAGCTAGAGTATGCATTAACTATGGCTTCACAGACAAATGGAATGGTAATTTACCTCAGACAAGAGGGTCGTAATATTGGTCTACTTAACAAAATAAATGCTTACGCTCTTCAAGATAGTGGGTTAAATACTATTGAAGCAAATCATCAACTTGGATTTAACGCAGATGAGAGAACTTACGAAGTTGTAACTTTTATACTTCATCATTTTAATATTCATAAAATTAAACTTCTTACAAATAATCCTGATAAAGTAAAATCAATTAGCGATATAGAGATTATTGAGCGTATTCCTATTATTATGAAATCAAACAAACATAATAAAGATTACTTAAATATAAAAAAAGACAAAATGGGACATATTCTTTAAATGAAAATATTTGATTTAAAAGAAACACTTAGAAAAGATAATATTAATGTACCAGATAACTTTTTTTATAATATCCAAAAATACAAAGAACATCTCTTTAAATGGAATAAAATTCATAATCTTACTGGTGCAAAAGATGAAAAAACTATAGATGCCTTTATATATGATGCTATCTTTCCTATTAGTTTTTTACCAAAGAGTAAAAACCTTTTAGATATTGGAACAGGGGCAGGATTTCCTGGTATGATTTTAGCTATTGGTCTTCCAAATACACAAGTGACTTTAGTTGAACCATTAGCAAAAAGAGCAAGTTTTTTACAATTTGTTAAAGCTGATTTAGGGCTTGATAATGTTAAAGTTATAAAAAAACGTGTTGAAGAGATGGATAGTGAAATTTTTGAACTTGTTACATCAAGAGCTGTAACAGATACAGATATGCTACTGAAATTAAGTAAAAACTTTAGAGATAAAAACTCAAAACTTCTTTTTTATAAAGGGGAGAAAGTTTATGATGAAATTGATAAAAACCTAAATCATAAAATTATTAAAACTAAAAATAGACACTATCTGCTAATAGGGGAAAACTTATGATAATGAAATTACTTTTAGTTGCTGGAGTTATTGCTATAGTATACTTTTTTTTCATAAAGAAAAAACCTACTATAAAAAACTCAGATGAAGATAATAACTCACAAAAAAATGAGATTAAAAGCAATGATATGGTTAAATGTAGTACATGCAAAATTTATTGTGAAATAAGTGAATCAATACTGAGCAATTCTAAATACTACTGCTCAAATGAATGTTTGGAGAAAAGTTAATGATTATATTTGGACATAGGTTTTTAAAAAGTGAGAATTTTTATCATATTAATAGTATTGAAGCTATACAAAACACTCCACCATCATCAACAATTTTAATAGATTTTTCTGAAGAAAATCTAGATATGATTAATCATGCTGTTTTGAATTCTATTCCATTAGCCATTGGGGTTAAAGATATAACACAAATTATATATGCATCATCACTTGGTGCTAAATATATTATTCTCTCTAAAGATCTTGCAAAAACTGCTCAAAATTTAGCTGATAATTATCTTTTTGATGCAAAAATTTTAGTTACACTTGATAGTGAAGATGAGATTGAAGAACTAGCACTTTTAGCAATTGATGGGGTTATCTTCTCAAATGCAATTATAAAAGTAAATTCTTAAACTATCTCTTTTTTTATATCTGCTTTTAGAGATGTTAAAACTTCATAAGATATAGTTTGTGCAAATATTGCCACCTCTCTTGCATCATTAAAAACTAGAAGTTCATCATCATCACTTAAAAAAGAACTATTATCCATAGATATTCTTCCTACAAGTTTTATACCTTGTGGTGTTTTGTAATTGTTTGAACAAATTCGCAAGAAACCATCTCCATAACCAAAATTATAATTACTTACTATGCTATCCTCACTTGTTTGATAATCACCACCATAACCAACTCTTTGCCCTACTTTTAGCTCTCTTGATGAAATTTTTGATGCATAAAGAGATAAGACAGGTTTTAAACTTGGTTGACTTAATAAATTTGGCAGTTTTAAACATCCATAAGCAGCAGTTCCAACTCTAGCCATATCTTCATCAAAATCACTAAATCTAAAAAGTGAAGCTGAGTTTGATGAATGAAATCTAAGGTTTTTAAATCCAAACTCTTTTGCTAAAGATATTGATTCTTCTTTTACAAGTTTAAAATTATCATTTTGCCAAAACCACTCACTTGTAAGTTCATCAGCACTTCTATGGTGTGTAAAAACTGCTTCTAACTCAAGGCTAGCTTCTTTTATTTTTAAAAAAGCCTCTTTTAGCTCACTTACAGCTATGCCATTGCGGTGCATTCCTGTATCTACTTTTAACTCAACTTTAGTATCCTTTGGAAATTTATCAATGGAGTTTAAATCATTTATTGTATATCTTATATTTTGGCTTTTTTGCTTTGGAATATCACTCAAAACTAAAATATACTCAAAAAAATTCTCTATAATTTTAGCTTCATCATTTGTACGAACAACTGCTTTTTTAATTCCATACTCTTTTGCTAGTTCTGCCATCTCTAAAAGACCATGTCCATAAGCATTATCTTTTAAAACAAGTGCTATTTTATCTACGCTTTTGGTTTGCTTTGCAATAATATCAAGGTTATTAAAAAAATTATTTTTATTTATAGTTATGTATGCCATAAAGGAATTATACCAAATGAAAAGATTTATTGCAGAGTTTCAGATGCAAAGTTTTACACAAATTATATTTCCTCATAAAGATACCGATTGGGTTGATTATTTAGAGGACGCTCAAAATACTTTTATCAATATAATTAATCAAATAATTAAATATCAAAAATGTTTAGTTATTTGTGATGATATAAAAAGTGTTAAGAGTAAATTTAAGGAAAATAAAAATTTATATTTTACGAAGTATAAAACAAATGATACTTGGACAAGAGACTGTTCTGCTCTTTGTATTGAAGAAGATAGTGAAACCAAACTTTTAGATTTTGCTTTTACTGGTTGGGGTAATAAGTTTGAAGCTAGTAAAGATAACCTTTTAACTCAAAATATATCAAAACATTACTCTAAAAAAGTTATAGATATTGATTTTATTTTAGAAGGTGGAGCAGTTGAGAGTAATGGTGCTGGTATAATTTTAACTACCTCAGCATGTATGTTAAATAAAAATAGAAACTCTAAATTTAGTGATTCTCAAATCACACAAAAATTAAAAGATGAATTTGGAGCTAATTATGTATTATATTTGAACCATGGTTATTTAGCTGGAGATGATACAGATTCTCATATAGATACACTTGCTAGATTTATTGATAAAAAAACTATTATGTATGTAAAATGTGAAGATAAAAATGATGAACATTTTAGTGAGTTAAAACTTATGGAAAGTGAGCTAAAAGAGTTTGCAAAAGTATATAATTTTAAACTTATCTCACTTCCGATGAGTGATGCTATCTATTTTGAAAATAAGCGACTTCCAGCAACTTACGCTAATTTTCTTTTTATTAATCGTGCTATTTTAGTCCCAATTTATGGAGTTAAACAAGATGCGGAGGCTTTAAATATTTTTAGAGATACATTTAAAGATAGAGATATCATCCCTATAAACTGCTCAACTCTTATAAAGCAACACGGCTCACTTCACTGTGTTACTATGAACTTCGCTAGTGGTGTTTGTCTCAACTAATTCTTCTTTATCTAAAATTGCAAATCCATTTATCAACAGATATGTAGCAAGTCCAAAACCTATAGCAATTAAAATTACTCTTTTTATTTTTTGTATTTTACTCATGGCGAAATTCTATCTTATTTTTTTAACACTTTTGTAACACAAACTTTATATTATTTCAGTATTAAATTTTAAGGTCTTATATATGTTAAATAAAAAAGTAATTTCATTATCTTGTATTATTGTAGCCTCACTTTACGCTACTGATGTAGAACTCTCCCCAATAAGTGTAGAATCAACTACAATAACAGAAGTTAGTCAAAATGCTCAAACTTCGACTGATTTAGCACAAGCTTTAAGCTCAAGTGTTCCAAGTATCGATATGAATCGTCGTAGTGGTATTGCAAATGATATCTATATCCGTGGTCAAAAAAGAGATAATATCTCTGTTGATGTTGATGGAACAAAAGTTTGTGGTGCTTGTCCAAATAGAATGGATCCTCCTATTTCACATATATTGGCAAATCAAATAGATGAAATTGAAGTGATAGAGGGAACTTATGATATAGAAAATTTTGGAACTCTAAGTGGTGGAATTAAAATCAAAACTAAACAACCAACAAAAGAGCTACATGGTGAAGTAAATTTTGGTTTAGGTAGTTTTAATTATAAAAAAATAGGGGTAACTCTTAGTGGCGGT